>VGJG01000037.1 GCA_016867615.1 Candidatus Aminicenantota bacterium
GTAGGCCAGGCGCGTATTCGTCGCCAGGCCTTTCTCCGCGGTCAGAAAATCCAGGAACGGCCCCAAATGGTCCTCGGAGGATGCGGGGGGCTTCATGCGAAAAACGGATTGTTGCTCCTCTCCTGTCCCACGGTGGTGCGGGGTCCGTGGCCCGGAAGGACGTCCAGCTCGTCGGGCAGGGTCAGGATCTTCGTCCGGATCGACTCCTCGAGCTGGCGGGCGGATCCCCCGGGCAGGTCGGTGCGGCCCACGCCCTCGCAGAACAGGGTGTCGCCGGAGAGGAGAAACCCCCTCCCCAGGAGGCAGACGCTCCCCGGCGTATGGCCGGGGGTATGGATGACGCGCAGGGCGGAGCGGCCGAAAGGAACATCCTGTCCCTCCTCGAAAAATCTATCGGCGGGAGGGGATTCCTTGGCGTTCAACCAGAACCGCAGCTCGTTGTTCTGGATCGACTCCAGCAAAACCTTATCGGCGGCGTGGATCAGCAGGGGGACGCCGTAGTGCTCCTTGATGTCCTTGTTGGCCCCGGTATGGTCCAGGTGGCCGTGGGTGTTGAGCAGGACGACCGGTTTGAGGCCCAGTTCGGAGATCTCGAGGTAAACCCGCTCAGGCTCGGCGCCCGGGTCGACCACGGCGCATTCCCTCGTCTCCTCGCAGTAGACGAGATAGCAGTTCGTCTCCAGGGGGCCGACGACAACCGTTTGGAACTTCACGGGCTCCGATCCTTTTTCTATCATAAGGTGGTTGATTTCCCGACGTCAAGGCCGGGCGCAAAAAAAAGGAGCCGGGCACTCTGCGCGGTCGGTTCGAAGTGGCGTCTTCTCCCGCTTTGCCTTATAATCGGCGCGATGAACGGAATGCCCTGGCAGCTCGAGCTCGTCAAACGCTCGCTGAAGAAAAAAGAAAAGATTTCCCACCTGCGGCGGCTCGTGCGGCCGCGCCCCGGAGCCCGGTGTCTTGACCTGGGCTGCGCCCAGGGCATCCTGAGCCATTTTCTCCGGCTCGGAGGGGGACGCTGGACGCACGCCGACCAGGACCTGACCAACCTCAGAACGACCCGGGCGCTCGTGGGAAACAGCCTGGTGCGGGTCGCAGCGTCGAGCCTGCCGTTCGGCGAGGCTTCTTTCGACCTCGTGGCCGCCCCCGATTACCTGGAGCACGTCGAAGACGACGGCGCCCTCGCGGCCGAGATCGCCCGCGTGCTCAAGCCCGGCGGACGGCTTGTGACCTTCGTCCCCCACTCCGGCCGGTTTTTTCTCCTCCATAAGCTGCGTCCGGTCCTGGGGATGTCCCTGGAGTTTTACGGCCACAAGAGGGAGGGATACAGCCTCGACGGCTTGTCGGCCCTGCTCTCCGCCGCCGGGCTCGTACCGGCCGGCCACCTGACCTATTCGAAGTTCTTCTCCGAATTTCTGGAGCTGCTGCTGAACGCGCTCTACGTCCGTTTCCTGGCCCCGGCCGCGGCCGAGCCGCTCCGCGACGGCCGCATCCGGCCCACCACGGCCGGCGAATTCGCTTCGAGCCGCAAGCCCTTCCGACTCTACGGCCTGGTCTATCCCCTGGTCTGGGTTTTCTCGCGCCTGGACGCGCTTCTTTTTTTTCAGAGGGGCTACAGCCTGGCCGTCTGGGCCGATAAACGCCGGGGAGATTGAATCCGCGGCGACTGGGCGTACCGGAAAGCGGCCGTGATATAATGCGGACGTGGATGTCCTCCTGACCCGACCCGCATTTCAAATGCTGGAAGCCGCCGTGCTGGGCGGGAGAACGGCGGGGGGAGGACTGCTCCTCGGCCATAAGCGCGGCGGACGGTTCATCATCGAGAAGGCCGTGCCCTGCGGGCCGGGTGTTTTTCCCGGACGGAACGTCTACCCCCGGCTGGCGATCCAATTCGGCGACGCGTTGGTGGGTTTCTATTCTTCTTCGCCGCCGAAAAGGCGCGAACCCCCGCCGCCCTTCAGCGTGGGCAAGGTTTTCCTGGCGGTCAAAGCGGGACCGCGCGGCTTATCCCGGAAGGCGTTCCTGGCCGATTACACAAGCCGTTTCCTGTGGAAGCCGCTCAAGATCGCTTCTCTTCCCAAAGCCGGTCTCCATGCCTGAAGAGCTGACCGACGAACAACAGAGGACGCTCCTGGCTCTGGCCCGGGAAGCCGTGAAGCAGACCGTGGGAATAAACCCAAAGCCGCCGCTCGAACCCCGCGATCCGAAGCTCAAGGAAAACAGGGGGGTGTTCGTCACCCTCAAGGTCGACGGCCGTCTGCGCGGCTGCATCGGGCACCCGCTGCCGGTCATGCCCCTCGACCGGGCCGTCGCCGAGGTGGCCGCGGCGGCCGCCGGCGAAGACTTCCGCTTCGAACCCCTGCGCGCCGAGGAGCTCGCCCGTCTCCGCGTCGAGATCTCCGTCCTCAGCCTCCCCGTCCCGGTGAACAACCCCCGGTCGGTCGAGGTCGGCCGGCACGGGATCATCGTCTCTAGGGGAGCGAACCGAGGCCTCCTCCTGCCCCAGGTTCCCGTCGAGTACGGCTGGGACCGGGAGGCGTTTCTCCGCCACGGCTGCCTCAAGGCCGGGCTGGCCGAGGACGATTGGCGCAGGGGCGCGCGCATCGAAGTCTTCACCGCCCAGGTGTTCTCCGAGGAGGAGGGAGCGCAGTCGGCTTGATCCCCGGCGTTGATTCTTGCTTTTTTATTTGCTATATATATCATATGATCTATAGGATTTATGCCGCCGGAGCGCACAGACGCTTCCGGAACGAGAGCGCCAAAAACAACGGAGGTCTGACATGAATCCATCCCAAGACAGCCTGCGAAGAAGGTCGTTCATCAAGAAAAGCCTCGCCGGAGCCGCCGCATGGGGAGCCCTGTCGCTCCCGGGCCGGGCGGCCGCCGCCCGGAGGACCGAACCGGACGGGGGGAAAACAAGCGCTTTCCCGACCCGCGTCCTGGGCCGGACGGGGTTGCGGCTGCCCATCGTCTCCATGGGGGTCATGAACGCCGACAACGAGAACCTCGTCCGGGCGGCTCTGGACGCCGGGCTCATTCACCTGGACACGGCCCACGGCTACCAGCGCGGGCGAAACGAGGAGATGATCGGCCGCGTGCTCAAGGGGAGGCCCCGGGATTCGTTCGTCATCGCCACCAAGGCCGTCGGCGAGCCCCGGGACCGGCAAACGGGCCTCTTCTCCCCCGAGACCAAGGCCGAGCCCTTTCTCCAGAAAGTCGACCTCAGCCTCCAGAGGCTGGGCTTGGACTACGTGGACATCCTTTACTTGCACAACGTCCTCTACCGGGACTCGGTCCTCTTCGAGCCGCTGCTCAAAGCCCTGGAGACGGTCAAAAAGAGCGGAAAGGCCCGCTTCGTGGGCGTCTCCACCCACACCAACATGCCCGAGGTGATCGACACCGCGCGGGAGAGCGGCTTATACGACGTCGTTCTGACGAGCTACAACTTCCGGGAGCAGAACCTGGATGCCCTGGAGGCGGCCATCGCCCGGGCCGCCGAGGCCGGAGTGGGGATCGTGGCCATGAAGACCCAGGCGGGCGTTTATTGGGACAAGGAAAAAACCGAGCCCATCAACATGAAAGCCGCCCTCAGATGGGCCCTGCGCAACTCCCACATCGCCACGGCCATCCCCGGCATGACCACATTCGACCAGCTCCAGCTCAACCTGGAAGTCCTCAAGGACCCGGTCCTGTCCCCCCGGGATTGGCAAGACCTGCACCTGGAGAGGAAAACCGGCGGGTTGTACTGCCAGCAATGCCGGACCTGCCTGCCCCAATGCCCCGCCGGCCTGCCCCTGCCCTCGATCATGCGCAGCTATATGTACGCCTACGGCTACGGAAACTTGGGCGCCGCGCACGACCTCCTGTCCTCGCTCGACCTGCCCGCCTCCCCCTGCGGCGATTGCGGGAGCTGCCGCGTGACATGCGCCCAGGGGTTCGAAGTCAAAGCCCGGGTGACCGACATCGCCCGCCTCAGCCGGACGCCCCGGGAGTTCCTCGGCTGAGTCGCGGACGGGTGAAAAAAATGAAGCGGCGGGCGCGGGCCGTTCCCCTCCTGGCCCTGATGGCGGCGTTTCTCTCTGCTTCGTTCCAAGCACCGGAGCCGACCGATGCCGGCGGCAAGATATCCCCGCGGTTGGCCTCGGCGATCTCCGCGCTTCCCGCGGAAAAAACCATCCCCGTCTGGGTCTTCCTCTCCGACAAGGGCTTCGACACGCCTTCCCCGGCCGGAACCGCTCTCCGGGAGCGGCAACGATCCCTGAGTCCCCGCTGTCTCAACCGCCGGGCCAAAGTCCGCGCTCCCGAGGACATCGTGGATATCGATGACCTGGCCGTCTTCGCTCCCTACGCCGGGCGCGTCGCAAACGTCGTGTCCGGGGTTCGTTCCGTCTCCCGCTGGCTCAACGCCCTGAGCGTCGACGCGTCGTCCGGGGAGGTCGCGGCCCTGGCCGGTCTGCCTTTCGTGCGCCGACTCGAGCCCGTGGCCGCCTTCAGGCGCGCTCCGGTCCGGGAACATCCGGGCGACGAAATTCCGGACTTCACCCCGCCCGGAGCGCTTCTCGACTTTTTATACGGGCCTTCGCGGGCGCAGCTCGAGCAGATCAACGTGCCCGCCCTCCATCTCCGCGGCTATTCCGGCCAAGGGGTCACGGTCTGCCTGCTCGACTCCGGGTTCCGCACCTCCCACCCCGCCTTCTTCTCCGCGCGCCTCCTGGCCCAATGGGATTTCGTCAACGGCGACGGCGACGTGTCCCAGGACCTCAACGACCCCCAGGATTACTCAGACTCCCACGGCACGGGAACCTGGTCGGCCCTGGGCGGCTTCAAGCCCGGGCGGATCGTCGGCCCGGCCTTCGGGGCGAATTTCATACTGGGCAAGACCGAAACCGACCGCTTCGAGCAGCCGATCGAGGAAGACTACTGGGTGGCCGGACTGGAGTGGGCCGAGTCTCTGGGAGCGGACGTCGTCTCCTCCTCCCTGGGATACATCGACTGGTACACCTTCCAGGACATGGATGGCCAAACCGCCGTCACCACCCTGGCCGCCGACCGGGCCGTCTCCCGGGGCGTGGTCGTGGTCAACGCCGCGGGGAACGAGAGGAACAACTCCTGGGGGCACATCATCGCCCCGGCCGACGGTTTCGGGGTCATCGCCGCGGGAGCGGTGACGGCGGGGGGGCAGGTGGCTTCCTTCAGCTCGCCCGGGCCGACCTACGACGGCCGGATCAAGCCCGAAGTCTGCGCCCTGGGAGTCAGCGTCTGGCTGGCGACCGCCCGGGGGGAGGAGATGTCCTACGGACGGTCGTCGGGGACGTCCTTCGCCACGCCCCTCGTGGCCGGGGTCGCGGCCCTGCTGCTCGAAGCCAATCCCGATTGGACCCCGGAAGACGTCCGCCGGGCGTTGACCTCCACAGCCAGCCGGAGCGCAAACCCCGATAACGACTACGGCTGGGGCATCGTGGACGCCCTGGCCGCCGCGTCCTTCGGCCGGACGCCGGACCGCCGCTAGCCCGGCGGAGGCGCCCGCCGCTACTTCAGCTTCTTCTTGACCTGCTCGAGCTCCCTCTGCGCTTCCTTCTTGTACAAAGGGCACTTGGAGGTGATGACCGGGGCGTCGAGGCAGGCCTGAAATTCCGCGGCCGCTTCCTTGTGTTTGTCCAGGGCCAGGAGGGTTCGACCGAGCTCCAGGCGGTGGTTCCCGTACTCGGGCTTGAGATCGATGGCCGTCCTCATCGCTTTTTCGGATTCCTCGAAACTCCCCTTGGGGATGCCGCCGTACAGCAGACCGCCCATGAGACGCTTCACGCCGCCGATCTCGGCCATGCGGCGGTGCCAGCGGCCCAGGGCGTGATGGGCCAGGTCGTTCCGGGGGTCGAGGGCGATGGCTTTGTCGATGTAGCCGCGGACCTCTTTGGACATCTGGACCTGCTCCTTCTTGCTCATGAGAAGCAGCTTCTTGCCCATGGCCGCCGAGAGCTGGAAAAAGCCCCAGGTGTCCCGGGCGTTGGCTTTGACGGCTTTGCGCGCATAGTCCTCGCCGTTCTGGTAAAAGGACATCTGCTTGTCTTTGAGGTCCTTGAGCCCGGGGTCGAGCAGATCGCCGAGGTCGACATACGCCCGCGCCGTCTTCCACAGGGCTCCATAATGATTCGGGTCGACCTTGAGGGCCTCGAGGTACTGCTCGAGCGCCTTTTGGTCGTCGAACTGGGAATAGAACTCATCCCCCTTGAGGATGAGCTCCTGGGCGGTCTGGGAGAACGCCGGAGCGATGAAGCCCAGCATCCAAGCCGCCGCGATCACCGGCACTACGGATTTCTTGATCATGGAATCCTCCCTACGAAACGTTCTCCTTATTTACAGTTTCCATAAGGCAAAGTCAAGCCGCCTGAGGACGGATTGTTTGCCTGAAAGCTCTGTCTCAATAATCCGTCGCTGCGGGCGGAATCGCCGCCGCCTTGCTGACCGCGGCGGCATCCAGGTCGTTCAGGGCCTTTTCCACGCCCTGCCGCGCCTTTTCCAGTTTTTCCCCCGCCAGCCCGGCCTCCACGGCGATCGGCCGGCCGAAAACGGCCGCGACGCGGCTGAAAGGCGGGAACACGAGGAAACGGTCCCAGCTGCGGAGGCATCTCCCGCGGGAAGCGGAAAAAGAAAAGGGCACGATCAAAGCGCCCGTCTGCTGCGCCAGTTTCAGGCAGCCCTCTTTCAGGGCGCGGCTCGGGCCGCGCGGACCGTCGGGAACGATGATGACCTCGCCCCCGGCGCGAAGCTCGCGGACCATGGCGGCCCAGGCCTTGGCGACCGCGTGCGAGCCCGACCCGCGCAGGACTTTGTACCCCCAGCGGCTCATGATCCGGGCCGGGATCTCTCCGTCGCGGCTGGGACTGACGAGGGGCATGATGCCCCGCTTGCGGAAAAAATACGGCACGATGAAGATGCGGCTGTGCCACATGATGAGGACGACCGGCTTGCCGGACCGGCGCAGGGCCCGGTAGGGCTCCTCCCCCGAGACCGTCCAGCGGCAGAGCTTGAACCACGTCCAGAAGAGGGGCTTGCCCAGGACATCGATGAGCGCCCGGCGGAGACGTTCGGAGAGAGCCATGGCGCCCCATGATAGCGCAAACATCGTCCGTCAGTAAACGCGCGAGCCGCCGGACCGGCGATGGGCCATGCCGCGCTTCAGGGCTTCGAGGGCCGCGCCGAGGATAAAACCGGCCAGGCCCAGTCCCAGTCCCCAGGGAACGGAATGCGGCCAGGGGGGGAGGCGGAGGGAGAGGAGCCCGGAAGCGGAGGCGAAACCGGCCAGGGAAAACCCGCCTCCCAGGGCAAGACTCAGCAGACCGGCGAGAGGCAGCTTCCTTTTCATGAACAGCATGGCCAGGCCCGGTATGAACAGCCCCTCGGTCATGATCTCCGAGGCCAGGCCCAGCGTTTTGAGGATGCTCTGGAAGCGCGTGGCGACCAGAAAGGCCAGTCCGCCGATGAGGAGCGTCGCCGCCCGGCCGAGCACGACCTCTCTTCGTCCGGACGCGTTCCTGAAGAACTCCCTCAAAACATCGCGGGTCAGGAGAAACGCGCCGGCGTTGACGGCCGTGTCCAGGGTGGAAAGGATGGCCGCGATGACGGCCACGAACAGAAGCCCGGCCAGGACGCCCGGCAGATGACCGACGACGGCTTCGGCCAGAAGGGGATGGGCGGGACGCGCCTCCCCGTACAGCGGAAGGAACAGCATCCCGGAAGCGACGATGAGCGCGTACACGAGGAGAAAAGCCGCCGAAGAGGCCAGAAGCCCCCGGCGGGCGGACCGCGCCGATCGCGCCGCCTGGATGCGCTGCCAGATGACGGGCGAGACGAGCCAGGCCGGCACAAAGGACAGGACGACGAGCGCGCTCTCCCCCCAGCCGGAAAACAGGTTCAGGATTCCCTCCCTTCCCGGACGGGAGGCCGATTCCAGGACGGCGGCCGGGGAGGACGCCCCCATGAGCCAGACGAACAGGCCGATGAGGCCCGACAGAAGAAGGATGAGATGCAGCCGGTCCGTAAAGGCGACGATGAAAAATCCGCCCAGGGTGATGACCAGCAAGACGACGGCCGCGCCCGCGGCCAGACAGAAGAAATAGGACCGTCCCAGAAAGAGCTCGAGAAAGGAGCCGACGGCCACCAGTTGGGAGGCGGCGAAAAGAACCATATACCAGACGATGAGCAGGGCGGCCAGGTGCCGGAAAGCGCGCCCGTAGCGTACCTCGGCCAGGTCGGCCAGCGTCAGGCCAGGAAGGCGATGGATGGGACCCGCCAGGAGCAGGCCGAAGATCAAAGTGGTCAGGACGGCCGGCAGGCCGATGAGCCACAGGGCCCTCAGCCCCGAGCGGAAGGCCTGGTCGGTCGTGACCAAAACGGAGCTCGCCCCGATCCACGAGGCGCAGACGGTGAAGAACAGCATCGGGGCGGAAAGCTTCCGGGAAGCCAGAAAAAAATCCTCGAGGCCCCTCATCTTCCTGGAGAACGCGACGCCCACGCCGGCCAGCAGGGCGAGGTAGCCCAGGAACAGAAGCAGGAATCCGGTTTTCATCTCAGACCCGTTCCTCATCCGAGCGCCGTGCTTTTATGCCCGGAGCCCTCCAAGGAGGCCTCAGTATGCGTTTTTCGGGAGGCGGGGTCAAGGCGACCCCGGCCGTTTCCCCGGGTCGCGCCGGAGGGGGGGGAAAACCGGTTCGGGTTGTGGTATAAAAACCCCATGAGACTGAAGACGGCTCTCGCTCTCCTCCTTCTCCCCGCCGGCTGGACGCTCCCGGCGGCTCTCCAGGCTCCGGGCATGACGGCCGAAGAAGCCGCCCTCCGCCTGGAACAGAGGCTGAGAGGCCTCCGCTCGCTCCAGGCCGAATTCGAACAGACATACCGGCCGGCTTCTCTGGCCTCCCCCCTCGTGGAAAAGGGACGGTTCTTTTTCCGCGGGCCGGACCGCATGCGCTGGGAATACATCGAGCCCGAAGTCAAGGTCTTTCTCTACCGGGAGGGTCTGTTCGAGCAGTATTATCCCGAGGACAAACAGCTCATCCGCACCCGGATCTCGCCGGGGGATTCCGGGGCGGAAATCCTGTCCCTCCTGACCGGGGCCAAAAATATCGGCGACGATTACGCGCTCGAGCTCACCTCCGGTCCCGAGACCGGGAACACAGCGACCCGGCTCAAGCTCACCCCCCGACGGGAAGAGGAGTTCCGAACGATCTTCCTCGACGTCAACCGGGCCACGTTCCTTCTGGACCAGGCCGTGTTCGTCGATTTCGCCGGCAACAGGACGGAATTCCGGTTCAAAAAGGCCCGGACCGACGCGCCGCTGTCCCCCGATGTCTTCACCCTCAAGGTCCCCGAGGGCTGCGAGGTCATCGAAGACCTCGCTCCCCGGCGAACCTGAAGGCCGTTTCATCGTATAAGGTCAAGAGGCCGGGAAGTCTCTCATGTCGGACGATCGGGAACTGGTCAGCCGCACGCTGCGGGGAGATCGGAGCGCTTTCGAGGCCATCGTCCTCCGGCACCAGCAGCCCCTGTTCAATTATCTGGGCCGGCTGGTGGGCGAGAGGGAGACGGCGCTCGATTTCACCCAGGAGGTGTTCTTGAGGGCTTTCGCCAACCTGCGCTCCTTCCGGCCGGAGTACAAGTTCACCACCTGGCTGTACCGCATCGCCACGAACTACATCATCGATCACTGGCGGAAGAAAAAGCTGCCCTGCCTGTCCCTGGACCGGCCGGCCGACGCGAAGACGGATGCTCCA
>VGJG01000038.1 GCA_016867615.1 Candidatus Aminicenantota bacterium
ACTCCAGGTCGACCTTGTAGCAGCCGGCGGGACAGAGGTCGGCGAAGAACTTCGGCCCGAAGCGGATGACCGTTTTTCTCGACTCCGGCCGCAGCTCGAAAGGCACCTCCCATCTGAAAATATCCGGAAACTTCCCGTCGCCCTTCCGGAGGAACGAAGAGGGATGGCCCCGGGGGTGCAGGGCGGTCGTCTCGGCCGCGGAGAGCTTGCCCAAGGCTCCGAAATATGACAGGGCCATCGACTTGTCGCTCCAGTTCGACAGGAAGACGGGCATATACGCCGCCGGGATCCCCACCGCCAGCCCGGCCAGTGTTTTTCTCAGCGCCGGAGCGCGGAATATAGCGCCGATCTTCCGGCCCGCAGCGTGAAAAAATGCCCGGAAGCCCGTCCACGATGGGACGGCCAGTTTTTTTTTCGTCCAGAGACCCAGGCCGGCCAGGACCAGATAAAAGCCCGCCAACACGAGGGCGCATTGGATGATGTAGCCGACCTGGTGGGGCAGGATCAAGACGTTGCCCAGGCTGATGCTCCACAGCCGGTGAACCCTGTTCAGCAGAACGAAGCCCAGCCCGGCCGCGTAGAAGACCAGATGGGCCCAGGACGTGTGCGCCGCCAGGGCGCGCAGCGTCTGGCCGGCGAAGACCAGAAAGACGGGATAGAGCACCAGGCTCATGCGCGTCGTTTCCCAGGGCAGGCCGTGCCAGGGGGTGATGCTTATGAGCAGGAAATAGGGAAGCGCCAGGGCCAGAAGCATCACCGTGCGGCGCCGGTCGAGCCGAACCCCCCAAAAGATTCCCGTCAGGGTGAAAAAGAAAACGGGCGTCAGGGAGAGAAGCCCGGATCCGGTGTCGAAGAGATATCCGAAAAATCCCGAGGGCAGGATCGCGGCCCGGGTATAGGTCGACCCCCACAGGCTGTACATGCTCCAGGGGAGCGGATTTCCGGTGATGGCGTAGAAGTAATACAGGTACCCCAGCCCGAACGCGGCCAGGACGAGGCTGACGACCAAGGCTCCCTTCCATCTCCTGTGTTCGAAGAGCTCACGATAGAGAAACAGCCCTAAGAGCCCCGCGGCCAGGGGAAAAAATCTTTGATGCAGCCAGGGCAAACAGCCGACGGCCAGGATCAGGGCCAGGGCGTTCCCCCCCGTCCTGCGGAAGGGGCAGAATACGGCGTTCAGCCCCAGGAGAAGAAAAAAGATCGCCGCCGATTCCGGGTAGACCTGGAAAAGAAATTCCGGGACCTTCGTGGCGAGGAGCAGGGCCAGGAGAAGCAGGGCGGCGATCGCCGTCGAGCGGAACATTCGGCGATAAAGCCTGGCCGCCAGGATAAAAAGGCCGAGGGCCAGGACAAAAAACACAAGCCTGGTGAAGACCAATTTGGCCGGAAGGAACATCAGCGCCTGGGTGTTGGGAATATCCCGATGAAAGACGGCCAGGTCGAGGAGATATCCCGGGAGCATCAAAAAAGATATGCCGGGCATATGGAAATGATAGATCCCCCCGTCCCGGCCCAGGACCGAGAAATGCCCGATGGCCCTCTCGCGAGCGGCGGCCGTCTTGTCCTTCAGCCACTGGACATAGACCTCGTCGCCGATGAAATCATCGGTCAGGTCCAAGTCTCCGTCGCTGGCCAGGGAGTGCACCATCCTCAGGTATTTGGGCTCGTCCCCGGTGAAGACCATGAGGCTGGAGAACCGGTGAAAGAACGGGCTCAAAGTCAGGAAATGCACAAAGAGCAGGATCAACGGCGACAGGAGGAGGGCGGCTTTTTTGCCGTCCGGAAGCCGATGCGGCCGTTCGGGGCCCGACCTCCGGAAGAATCCGCCCGGCCGGAACCTGAAATGCAGGGAGGCGTTCATCCAAAGCACGGCGACGAGGACCGCCGCGCTCAGGAGGTGATAGAGAGGAAGATAGAAGATGAATTTCAGGTGTTTTCCGTAGAGGAAACGGCCGAAGACCAGAAAGAGGAGCGGCGCCAGGGTCATCGCCTGGCGCAACAGGGATCCCGGCAGGTCGACTCCTGTCCTGCGCGATCGGAGGAACCCGGGAATGAGAACCGCCAAGGCCAGAACGGGCAGGACCCAGAAGAAGTTATTCCAGAGGGACCCCAAATCGGAAAGATTGGCAAAGATCGAGACTCTCTCGGGCAGGACCTTCTTGAGGACGATGAGTCGGTGGTCGAACAAAAAAACGGCCAGGGAAAAGGAAGTCAGAACCACAAGCCCTACGGCGGACAGGAAAGCCGATAGTCGTCGCATCATTGAAAATCAAGTCAAATCGGATTTTGGACGCCGATTATTCCACAGGCCGGAGGAGCAAGTCAACTTGGAAGGGAAATCCTCTTCACGCCGACATGAGGGGCGTTGCTTCTTGAAACAGGGTTCGGAATCGGATAGAATACCGGTTTCTTTAGCTAAAATGTCTGCCAAAAACGTCGTGTTCATTCTCCCCCTTCTTTTTCCGGTCTTTCTGTCCCCTTTGAGGGCTTCCGCCGATCCGGGCCCGGTCTTCACCAAGCCCGAGATCAACGAAAGGGGAGAAATCGTGATTTTCAGCCGGGATGACGAATTCCGGCTTCACCTGCGGACGGTCGACCCCTGGAGCGGAAAGACCGAAAGCCGGGAAATCTCCCTCGGGCCCCGAGCCGGGCTGCCCAAGCTGAAAAAGGACGGGCGGGGCAGGGTCTGGGCGGCTTGGCCGGAGGAAGACGGGCCCGGTGTCCGCATCGCTCTCGGAACGCTCGATGACCTCCCCTACCCGAGGTTGAGAATGCCGTCCCGGATCTCCGCCGAGCTTCCCTGGGATTTCGCCCTGGATGAGACGGGCGACGCCTGGCTGGCCTGGGTCGAAGACAAGGGCGGCGGACGGTCGGTCCGCGCGGAGAGCGCCGCGGCGGGAAGCGCCAGGACGATCTCCTCGTCCAGCGAGGAAATCAACGCGCTCTCACTCCTCTGTGATTCCGCGGGCGCCGCATGGGCCTTCTGGACAGCCGTGACGCCCCGCCGGGAACAGATCTATTCCAGCACACACAACGGCCGGGCCTGGTCGGAGGAACTCCTCATGACCCCCGGCCGGGAAACGCCCAGCATCACCCCCCGCGTCGCCGCCGGCCGGGACGGAACCCTGTGGCTCGTCTGGTCCGGTTATAACGGCCGGAAATACGAGATCCTGGCCCGGACTTGGAACGGCCGCTCCTGGTCCCCCGCCCGGGCTCTGACGGGAAACTCCGGGGCCAACGATGTCTTCCCCTCCGTGGAACTGGCCTTCGGAACCCTTCCCGTCGTCTCCTGGGTTCGCTTCACGGCCGAGGGCCGGAGCGAATGGACGCGCTGCGGAACGCCGGGCGGATGGCAGGCGGAAGACCGCTGGCCCTCTTCCGCGGGTCGTCAACCCTTTGTCCCCGTGGCGGTGAGCGGCGACCGGGCGTTTCTCCTCCGCGAGGAACACGGTTCGGTCCGGGCCGAAGTCCGCTTCCTGTTCACCGACCAGGAACATCCCGCCGGCCCGCCGTCGCCCCTCGGCCGCCCGGACCGGCTGCCGGAGCTCAATCGGGTCTTGCTCCCGGATTTCATCTACAACCCGTCCCTCAAGGAGTACGTCTACATCGCCCTGGGAGACAGCATCACCTACGGCATCTGCGACGAGAACGGATACGACGACCCCACGGACTATATCCCCGAAAAATCCTATCCTCCCCGGCTGGAAGCGCTCCTCTCCAATCACTTCGGCCCCCATCAGGTCAAGAACGAGGGCGTTCCCGGGGAGAGCACCATCCAGGGATTGGCCCGCCTGAGCTCGGTCCTGGCCGCCTACCAGGCCAGGTACATCCTCATCCTGGAGGGCACGAACGACATCATCTGGAACGACTATTCCCTGGACACGACGATATTCAACCTCAGGGAAATGCTCCGCCTCAGCCTGGAATACGGGCTCCTGCCCGCCCTGGCGACCTGCATTCCCAAGTTCGGCCGGAACGCCTTTCCGGCCAGGCTGGCCGGCCTGAACGCCCGGATCCGTCTCTTGGCCGCGGAGCGGCCCGTCCCCCTCGTGGACCTCAACCGGGATTTCGCGGAATACCCCGAGAGCGACGGCGGAGCGCAATCCCTCTACTGTTGGGGCGAGGACAGAACCCATCCCAACGAAAAAGGCTACCAGTTCATGGCCGAGAAATGGTTCGAAGCCATTAGGCGCTTTCCCTTCCCCCCGGGGGATTTCAGAGTCCGCCGCGCTTACGACGACATCCTTTTTTTCAGGGCCGAGGGGAATTACCTGGAATGGTCGGACAACCCCAAGATCCTCGACGCCGGGCAGATCGGGGAATACCGGGTTTATCGCAAGAAGGCATCCGAGAGCCCCTCGGCCTTCAGCCTGCTGTCCTC
Organism: Candidatus Aminicenantota bacterium; assembly: GCA_016867615.1. Classification (GTDB taxonomy): domain Bacteria; phylum Acidobacteriota; class Aminicenantia; order Aminicenantales; family JAFGAV01; genus JAFGAV01. Next base: position 4,382 of record VGJG01000038.1, read on the forward strand.
CGTCGCGGGACGGCGGTCCTATTTCGACACATCCATCCAAGCCGGCGTCGTTTACACCTATGTCGTCTCGACCGTCTTGTCCGATAACATGGAAGGGCCCAGCACTCCGCCCTTGAATCAATAGCATCATGGAGGAATTCTTGAAGAAATCATTTACCCCTATCCGGGGCATCCTCTGCGGCCTCGTTCTTGTCGCGACCCTGTCTTTTCCCGCGGCGGCTCAGGAGCCTCCCCCCGAGCCGGCGGTTCCCGCCCAGGAGACGGTCTCGGTCCTCAAGGAGATCTCATACAAAAAAACCCCCGTCGCCGGCCAGCTCGTGGTCACGGTCCGGCTCGAGGGCACGTTTGCCTTCGAAACCTTCGCCCTGACCGGCCCCATGCGTTTGGTCATCGATTTCAGCCCCGTAAACGGGATCGACGCGCCGCCGGTCACGACGGTCAACGACGCGGGCCTGCGGAACATCCGCGCCGGGCAGTTTCTGCCCTCGGTGGCCCGGGTGGTGTTCGACCTGGACGACCGCGCCCCCTCCTACAGCATCACCTCCCTGCCCGACGGAGTGAGGGTCGCCTTCTGGAGGGAGGCTTCGGCCGGGGTCGAAGCGAGTCCCGCGCCCGTTCCGGCCGAGAAACCCGTCGCCCCCGTCCCCGCTCCTTCCGGATTGGTGCTGCGCGGAGGCCCGGGGATGACGCTGTTCTTCAAGCCGGAATTCGCGGTCAAGAGAGACTTCGGGCTCTACGGCGAGACCGCCTCGGTGACCGAAAGGTTGAACCAGAAGATCGCCCCCGTCTTCGACGTCGGGCTGGGAAAGCGCATCAACCCCCAATTCAGCGCCGGTCTGGGCGTCGCCTACCAGACGCTGCGCCCGGACCCCTCGCTCGAAGCCAGCCTCCCTCATCCTTTCCAGGCCAACACCTTTCGCCAAGTGACCTTCGAGACCGAGGACCTGACCGAGAACATGTGGGTCATCTCCCAGACCGTCACCAAACCGCGCCAGGTCAGGCGCCTGGACACCGGCCTGTGGACCGTCACCGCCTGGGGCCTGTATTCCGTTTACCAGACGGAGACAATCGACGTCTCCGCCGGCCCGGTCCTGGGCCTCTCTTTCGGCAGTCTCTATTCGCTGGAGGATTTCGAGGTCACTGAAAAGTCGCCCTACCAGAGCAAAGACGTCACCCTGACCTCGGTCACTTACACGGAGAATAAATTTATCAAGCTCGACCCCGGAATGCTCCTCTCGGGCGCCTACACCCTGGGCGACAACCTCAACGTCTTCGCCACCCTGCGCCTTCATTACGTGGACGTCATGGTGGAGAGCCTGCAGAGACGCGCCAGCCTGTTCCGCCTGAACCTGCTCCTGGGCCTGGAGTACGGGTTCTGACCCGGAGGGTGCGCCTCTCCCGCGCCGTCCCGGCGGCGAAGGGGGGCGGGCCTTTTTCCGGCGGACGATTTGTGTTATGTTGGATCGGGATCCCGGAAGGGCCATGAAGAACGCAGCGCAACTCGGCGCCTTGGTGTCGTTGATCGTCCTTTCCTTCCGTCCTCTTCCCGGATCGGAAAGACAGGGGACTCTCGAGTTCTACACCGGCCGATACGACATCAACGAACCTCTGTTCAAGACCGTTTACGTCGAAGCGGGGTCGATCCAGGGGCTGATCCTGTCCTCGTCTCTGGTCTTCAATTTCGATTTTTATATCGAACTCAAGGCCCTTTACCGCAAGGGAGAACTGACCTACACCAAGCAGCCCACGACCCTCGTCCTCGCTCCGGTCTCCCTGGGGCTGCGTTACGTTCTGCCCCTGGGCTTCGTCCAGCCCTATGCCGGCGGGGGGCTCGATTATTATCTTTTCTTCGAGACCAACCCCATCGGCTCTTTCTTCAATTACGTCCGGGGATATCACGGGCTGGGCGGCGTGTACCTCCGCTTCTTCAAAAAATTCCCCGTCCTGCTGAATTTCAAGGTCAAATACACCAAGGCCGCTTTCGAGGTCAACAACAGACGGATCGAGCTCGGCGGACCGGAATACGGAGCCGCTCTGGTCATCGCCTTTTGATAATCCGAGTGAAGGACGTCCTTCTTCTCAACCCGCCGGGCGACAAGCAGTATATCCGGGATTTCCACTGCAGCTTCTCCTCGAAGGCCGATTATTACTGGCCCTCCCCGGACTTGGTCGTCCTCAGCGGACTGCTGGACGAGGCCTTCCGCGTCGGAGTGATGGACGCCATTCTCGACAAGATTTCCGCCGGCGCCTGCCTGGAGCGCATCCTGCGGGGGAGATACGGGGCCGTGATCTTCACCACCGGCACGGCCACTCTCAAATCCGACCTGGCTTTGGCCGCGGCCCTCAAGGCCGCCCGGCCGGAGACGAAGATCGTCGCCTCGGCCGGCATCCTGAAGTTCGAGGGACGGCGGCTCCTGGCCGGCCATCCCGCCCTGGACGCCTGCCTGACGGATTACGCCGACCCCGAGCTGGAGGCCTATTTGCGCGGCGAGAGAGGCCGGCCCCTGCGGGGCCTGATCTACCGGAACGGCGGCGGCTTCGTCGCCTCCGAAGGGACGCCCGAACGGGAATTCACCGTCCCCGTCCCGCGACACGACCTGTTCGCCTTCCGGAAATTCAGGAACCCCGTCGCCCGCCGGCTGCCCTTCACCGTGGTCGTGACTTCGATCGGCTGCCCATACCGCTGCGGGTTCTGCGCCGCCGGCGCCTGGGGCTACCGGACCCGGCCCGTGGACAACATCCTCCCCGAGCTCCGGTTTCTCGGGCGGTTGGGCGTCAAGGAGATCCTCTTCCTGGACCCGACGCTCACCGTCGGCGCGGGACGCGTCATCGAGCTCTGCCGGAGCATGGTCTCCGAAGGCCTGCGCTTCACCTGGAGCGGCAACGCCGACGTCCGCACCCTCACGGAAGAAAAGGTCTCCTGGATGAAGAAGGCCGGCTGCCATACGGTTTTCCTGGGCATCGAGAGCGGGGACGACGGCCTGTTGAAGAGATACGGCAAGCCCGTCACCGCGGACAGGGCGCGCAGGACAGTGGACCTCCTGAACAGACACGGCCTGCGCACCCTGGGCTATTTCATCCTCGGCCTGCCGGGAGAGACGCGGGACATGGCCCTCAAGACGATCGCCCTGGCCCGGAGCCTGAAGCTCGACATCGCCTCCTTCGCCTTCGCCACCCCCGACATCGGCACTCCGCTCCGGGAGGAAGCGATGGCCAGGGGCTGGATCCCGCCCGACCTGGACGTCTGGGACAGCACCGAACGACCGCTCATCAACTCCGGGGACATGACGCCCCGGGAGGTCGAAAAGCTGCGGCGGCGGGCCGTGCGCTCTTTTTATCTCAGGCCGTCCTATGTCCTGCGCAAGCTGCTGCAAGCCCGGTCCGCGGCCGACTTCGTTCGGCTGGCATCCAACGCCCTCGCCCTGTTGAAGAAGAAATGATATGAGCGCTCCTTCCGTTTCCCGTGCCGTCCGGTGGTCGCTGGCCGCCGTGCTCGCCCTCGCCCTGGCCGCCAGGGTGATCGGCATCGGCTGGGGGCTTCCGTCCATCTATCATGTGGACGAGAGCTGGTTTGCCGGCCTGGCGGTCAAGCATTTCCAGGGGAACTGGGACCCCGACTTTTTCCATGTGCCCTCGCTGTTCTCCTACATGGTCACCGGCGTTTGGAACCTCTATTACCACGCGGGAAAAGCGTTCGGGAAATTCGAAAGCCGGGAGGATTTCCTCGAGGCCTACTACCGAGACTCCACGGTGTTCGTCGTCCTCGGCCGACTGATCACCATTCTGTTCAGCATGGGAACGGTTTTTTTCCTGTTTCTTATCGGACGGGACATGAGCCGTCCCCGGACGGGGCTGCTGGCCGCCCTCTTCCTGGCCCTGTCCATGGAGCACGTCAAGATCTCCCATCACATGGTCCCCGACGTGGCCATGGTCTTTTTCCTCATGCCGGCCTTTTTCTTCATCTGGAAAATCTATGTCCGGGGTCGAACGGCGGATTACTTGCTGGCCGGCGCCTTCGCCGGCCTGGCTTTCACCGTCAAATACGGCGGCCTCTTTCTCTTCCTGCCCCTCGTCCTGGCCCATGCCTTCCGCCTGGCGGAAAACCGCAGGCCGGCCTGGCGGTTCCTCCTCGACGCCCGGCTGGCCGGCGCGGGTCTCGTCTTCCTGGCCGTCTTCCTCCTCGGAACGCCCTATGCCGTCCTCAATTTCCAGAGGTTCAAGACGGACTTCCTCTGGCAGTCGCAGCATCTGACCTCGACGGCCCATTTCGGCACGCCCCGGTCCGTGCCCGCCTGGCTGTTCTATCTCCGCCATGGATTCAGGGAAAACATCGGCCTCCTGGCCCAGTTTTTGAGCCTGGGCGGTGTGGTCCTGGGTCTGGTCCGTCTTCGGAAGAAAGACGTCCTTCTGCTCAGCATGCCCTTGACGATGTTCCTCATGATCGGCTCCTGGAAGTCCTACGCCACCCGCTACCTCCTACCCCTGGCGCCCTTTTTTATCCTCCTCGCCGCCGTTTTCCTGGATCATGTCCTGGAAAAAATCGTGCCGCTCCTGCGCCGGGTCCGTCCTCCCGCTCTCCGGGTTCTAGCCGCCGGAGCGGGCTTGGCCATGGCCGCAGTCTTCCTTGTCCCCAACGTCGTCCGCGTCGCGCGATTCAACACCCTTCTCACCGAGCCCGACACCCGGGCCCGGGCCGAGAGCTGGGTCAACCGGAACATCCCTCCCGGGACGCGGGTGGCCATCGAATCGGACTGCCCCTCCCTGTCCCGAAAACGGTATACCGTCCTCCTCCAGTTCAGCCTGGCCGATGTGGACCTCGACTGGCTGGCCCATCGCCGCGTACGGTATGTCATGGTCAACGACATCATGTACCGCCGCTTCACCGATTACCCCGCTGAATTTCCCCGTCAGGCCGGATTTTACAAGTCGCTCGACGAGAAAGCGATTTTGGTCAAGACGATCACGCCGCGCTGGGACGAACAGCTCACGGATCTTCACAACCCCACGATCAAGATCTACCGCCTGAGCTCCGCGCGCGACCTTTCCTTTCCGGGCAACTTCGACGCCTACGGCCAGACCGTCTCCCTCCAACACTCCGTCCGCGGGGGATGGCATATTAAAACCTCGATCCGGACGGGCGCGCCCGACGGGGGGGATGAAGCCCTCCAGAGCCCCTATCTGCGGATCACGGGAAAGGACGGAGCCGAGATCACGAAGTGGAACCTGCGGCCCGGGCCGTTCGGCCGGGACGGTCCCGAGCATCTCTCGGCCGCGACGCGCCTCGAAGCGGCGGCCGGACCCTACGCTATATGGCTGGGATACGAGTACGACCTCGTGCCGCGCCCCTGGACGTTCGA
>VGJG01000039.1 GCA_016867615.1 Candidatus Aminicenantota bacterium
CCGGACGGCCCGGACGGCCTCGTCTATGGCTTCGGGAGGAGTCGAGGCTCCCCCGGAAATGCCGACGGAACGGACTCCCTCCAGGATCCCGGGCTCGATCTCGTCCGCGGATTCGATGAAGTAAGTCCGGGGCAGAACGCGGCGGGAGATGTGGAAGAGCTTTTGGGTGTTGGAGCTCGAGCGTCCGCCGATGATGAACAGGGCTTCCACGCGCCGGGCGAGCTCCAGGGTGGATGCCTGCCGGGCTTGGGTGAAGCGGCAGATGGTGTTGAAGACTCGGAGCTCTCCGGTCTTTTCCAGGAGGCGGACGACGACTCTCTCGAAGAGCGGAAAGTCCTGTGTCGACTGGGCCAGGACGGCACGTTTCTTGGCCGGGGGGAGGGCGCCGGCCGCCTCCTCGCTGTCCAGGACCGTCGCCCCTCCCCGGCTGTGGCCGACGAGACCCTTGATCTCCGGATGTTCCGGGTCGCCGACCAGGACGATCCCGATGTTCCGGCGGGCCAGGTCCGCGACGCGTCTCTGGATGCTGCGGACGATCGGGCAGGTGGCGTCCACGACTTCCAGCCCGCGGCGGAGGAGGGCCTCGTAGACCTCGGGCGACACCCCGTGACTGCGGATGACGACCGTGCCGCCGGCGATCTTTTCCTGGTTTTCCTCGGAGGCGATGCCCCCTCTTTCGAGGTCGCGGATGACGCGGGGATTGTGGATCAGGCTCCCCAGTGTGGTCACCGCGCCGGACCGCTCCCGGCGGACTTTGCGGGCGAGGTTCAAGGCCCGTTTGACGCCGTAGCACAGTCCCGTATCGGGAGCGACGATGATTTCCATGAATTGAGAACGCGCTCGCAAAAAATAGTGCTTAAGTCTACTCCCTGCCGGCCGCTTTGTCAACCCTAAGTATCGATAAAACCTTGACTTAGAGGGAACGAATCGCCGCCGCCGGTCGTTGATTATAAGTCTGCTCCTGTGTCCGGCGAGGGAAGGACGGCTTGCCCCGCCGGTCCTGTTGAAAAGCCGCTTCGCTTGGGCTACACTTGAATTCAAGAAAATAAAGGCTGAGCAACATGAAAAAACACCCGTTTTCCTCCTGCCTCTTCATCCTCCTCGCGGCCGGCCTGGCGTTCGCGGGAGCCGGCCAGGACAAATCACCTGCCCTGAAGAAATTCAAGCCCGAGGAGCTCGCGCCCCAGTACCGGCGCTGGCTCCTCGAGGAAGCGGTCTACATCATCCACCCCAAGGAAAGGGACGTTTTCCTCCAGCTTCAGAACGACCGGGAACGGGAGCTGTTCATCGAAGCCTTCTGGAAGCATCGGGACCCGAACCCCGCCACGCCGGTGAACGAGTTTAAGGAGGAGCATTACAAGCGCATCGCCCACGCCAACAAGCACTTCGGCCGGTTCGCCCCCGGGCCGGGCTGGCGGACGGACCGCGGACGGATCCACATCATCCTGGGCGAGCCCCAGCAGACCCGGACCTACGACAACGAGGCCGAAGTCGTGCCCGTGGAGATCTGGTTTTACCAGGGTTTCGCCGAATACGGCCTGCCCAACGGCTTCTACTGCGTTTTCTACAGGAAAGACGAGGGCTCGGATTTCGAGCTCTACAGCCCCGTGGCCCACGGCCCGGGCAAGCTCCTGCGCCACAGGGAGTTCTATTCCTCCTTCGACCCCTACGACCCCCTGGCCGCCTTTTACACCCTCAAGGAGGTCGCGCCCGACATCGCCCAGAAATCCCTGTCCCTGATCGCCGGCGAGGAGCACATGGTCCAGCAGCCCACCATGGCCTCCGAAGTGCTCATGGCCAACATCGGCCTCTATCCCCACAAGAGGGTCAAGGAGGAATACGCCGAGAAATTCCTCAGGTACAAGGAGTTCGTCGAGGTCGACTACTCGGTCAATTACATCGACAGCCAGTCCCTGTTCGCCGTCACCCTCGACCCCTCGGGCCGGGCCTTCGTCCAATACCTCATCGAGCCCCGCCGCCTGTCGGTCGAGTCCGTGGAGGGGCGGTTCTTCACCCTGATCGAAGTCAACGTCAGGGTGAGCGACAAGCAGGGGCGGACAGTCTTCCAGCTCGAGCGATCCTATCCCCTCAACCTGACCCGGGACGAGGTGGCCGCCCTCCGGACCAGGCCCTTCAGCCTCCAGGGCATGTTCGCCCTGGCCCAGGGCCGCTACGACGTGGTGATGATCCTGAAAAATTCGGCGGGCAAGGAGTTCACCACGGCCGAGGCCGAGATCTATGTTCCCGCCCCCCCGACATCGCTGGCCATGAGCCCTCTCTTCCTCGGCTACGGAAGCAGGGCAGGCCTTGCGGATTCCAGGCGCAAAGCCTTCCAATTCAACGACCTGCAGCTTCTCGTGGCGCCCATGAACCAGTTCTCGCCGAGAGAGACCATGACCGCGCTGTTCCAGCTTCTGGGACCCGAAGAGGAGAGGAACAAGGCCGCGACCGCCAGGTTCGAAGTCCTCGACGAATCGGGCGGCAGGGTGAAGAGCTGGTCTCTCGCCCTCGACCCGGCCCTCCGTTCGGGCTTCGTCCTGCAGACTCTGATTCTCGAGGAGCTGAAACCGGCCCACTACAGCCTTTCGGTCCGCGTCGAGGACCATGAGGGCCGTCCCGTCCTGTCCGACAGCCGCCCGTTCTCGGTCTCGTCCGTCCCGGTCATCCCCAGGCCCCTCGTCCATTCCGAGCCCGTGCCCGAGCCGACGAGCCCCTTCACCTCCTTCCTCCTCGGCGGGCAGCACTTCAACAAAGGGGAGACGGACGTCGCCCTCGGACTGCTCCGGGACGCCTATATGCGCGAGCCCGCCAACCAGCGGTACGCCGTGGGATACGGCCGGGCCCTCATGTCCGGCGGCCGGTACGGAGAGGCGAGGGCGGTGCTCGAGCCTTTCCGGGAGGCCGAGAAGCCCGAGGCCGAGGTCTTCGAGCTCCTCGGCCTGGCCTATCAGGTCGAGGGAGATTGCGCCCGGGCCGTCGAGTGCTTCGTCGGTTATCTGACCCGCTTCGGGTCGAAGCTCGCCGTGTTCAACAGCCTGGGCGAGTGTTACAGCCGCCTGGACGACGCCGAGAACGCGCTCTTCGCCTGGGAGAAATCCCTGGAGATGAACCCCGACCAGCCCGAAGTGCGACGGAGAGTCGAGGAGTTGAAAAAAAGACGGCGTTAGAATATCATCGTCCCGAAGGAGTCAAAAATGCATTCTCTTAAATCCGTGATGATCCTGTCCGCGGCTGTGCTGCTCGTCCTGTCCGGTCTGTCCGGCCAGTTCCAGGGCAAAGCCCGACTGGGCGGAGAGGTATACGACGAGGACAAGAACCCCGTGGAGGGAGCCAAGGTCAGCATCGTCCACCCCGAGCGCCTCGACAAACCCCTGGCGACCAAGACCAACAAGAAGGGCAAGTGGGCGGTCATGGGCTTGGGCACGGGGCAGCACATGGTCACGGTCACGGCCGCGGGCTTCGCCGAATGGAGGCAGGAGGTCTACGTCAGCCAGCTCGACCGCAACCCGACGATCGTCGCCACCCTGAAAAAAGCCCAGGTCGTGGATGCCGGGCCGGCCGGTCCCGTGGGCCTGGAGCTCGTGGAGCAGGGCAACAGGCTGTTCGAGGAGAAAAGTTTCGAACAAGCCGCGGCTCTCTTCGAGCAGTTTCTGGAGAAGAACCCGGGCGCCTTCCAGACGCACCTCAACATCGGAAACTGCTACCGGGAGACGGGCGCATTCGACAAGGCCGTGGCGGAATACAACCTGGTGATCGCCAAGGTCAAAGAGACGAACCCCGAGCTCAAGGGCGACGTCATGGCCGGCAAGGCCCTGGCGGCCATAGGAGAGGTCCATATCCGCCAGGGCGACCTGGAAGGCGCCCAGGAATTCTTCAAGCAGTCGCTCGACGTCTCGCCCTCGGACGAGACACTGGCCTACAATGTGGGGGAGATCTACTTCTCCAACGGCAAGGTGGACGAGGCCATCCGGTATTTCAAGCTGGCCGTCGAGATCAAGCCCGGCTGGCCGGAAGCCCACCTCAAGCTCGGCTTTTCCTACCTGAACAAGGCCGACTACGGGCCGGCGGCCGCTTCCATGGCCAAGTACCTCGAGCTCGCGCCCGAGGCCCCGAACGCGGCCGATATCAAGAAGATCCTCGAGTCGATCAAGAAATAGCCATCCGGAGTATCAAAAAAAAGGGGCCCCTTTCGGGGCCCCTTTTTTTGTGCTCGTGTTTCTGCTTTTCGTCCGCTGCTTAGAAGATGAACTTGACGCCCAGGCGGGCGGCCCAGGGAGCGGTGAAAGTGGTATTCTGTCCGTAGCGGGGGTCGAGGGTGAGATTGTTGGTTTGGATGACCTGCCAGAAGTCGTAGCCGGCCAGGAGGTCGTCGTCGTCCATGTAGATGTTCGTCTGGTTGACGGTGGAGAAGACGCGCTGGGCGATCTTGAAGTTGAAGATGTTGGTCACGTTGGCGTTGAACTGGAGGGTGTACTTGCCGAAGAGCTTGAGGTCGTATTGGACGAAAAGATCCATCCTGTAGAGGAAGGGCGTCCGCTTGCCCTCGACGATCGGGCCGCCGAAGCCGTCCATGTAGAAGCCGCGGTTCAGGGGATAGTAGCCCTGGACGCCCCCCTGGTAGAACTCCGTGGTCACGGGCGTGCCGCTCATGGCGATGGCGTTCAGGCCTACGGTCAGGCCGAAGGGCAGGACGTACGAGCCCCAGAGCTTGAGCTGGTGCGTGCGGTCGGTGGGCAGGAGACCCACGGTCTCCTTGCCTTGCTGATCGTAGCTCAGGAACCAGAGGTCGAAGTAGCGGTTGACGTTGGGCGACATGCGGCCGAACTCGTCCGAGGAGGCCAGGCCGGAGTAGTTGCCCCACAGGCGGCTCCAGGTGTAGGAGAACCCGCCCAGCCAGTTCTGGCTGTAGCGCTTCTCGACGGCGAAGTCGGCGGCGTAGTAGTCGCGTTTGGCGGTCGGGCAGGGGAGGTAGTTGGGGTCGAGCTTGGAATTGACCCAGTCGGAGCCGGGGTTGGCGATGTAGTACATCTCGCCCAGGTCGGTCATGATGCCCACGTCCTCGATCGTCCGGATGAGGTGCTTGTAGACGCCGCGGACCTTGAAGGAGAAGTTCTCCCACATCTGCTTCTCGGCGCCCAGGACGTACTCGACCTGGCTCATGGGCTTGAGGCCTTCCTCGACCGTGTCCCAGGAGGGGATGCGCCAATCCATTTCTTCAATAAAGACGTTGCCGCCCGCGGTGTAGGGATAGGTAAGCTGGCTCCAATCGGGGGATTCCCACTTGTAGTACTGGGACTTCCAGGCGAACCCGCCGAACGAGCCCTCGGCCATCTCGAGCTTCATGACGTCGTAGAAGATGCCCCAGGAAGCGAAGATCTTGAGCGAGCTGTCGCCGAAGAGGTCGTAGGAGAGCCCGAGACGGGGGGCGAGCTTGTCGGTGAAGTTGAACTTGATGGGGGTGAAGTTCTCGGGGACGCCGTACTCGGCGGCCTCGGTGGCCGTGGCCATGGAGGGGATGCTCTCCTGCTCGGCGCGCAGGCCGAAGTTCAGGGTGAGCTTCTTGCCGATCGTCCAGGAGTCCTGGATGTAGAGGGCGTAGCGGTTGGAGTGGATCTTGGCCCGGGTGCCGTAGTCCTGGGGTCCGGTACCTCGCACCTGGAAATAGCCGTAGGTGCCCTTGTTCGCGCCTCCGTTGTGGTCGTAGTAGGTCCGGTTGGGATAGAGAAGGAGGTAGTCGCCCCAGGACAGTTCGTTGACGTCCTGACGGATTTGGGCGAACTGGAAGCCGACTTTCCAGGCGTGCTCGCCGGCCAGGTCGAGGTAGTAGGTCGCGTCGGCCGTGACCCCCAGGCGCGTCTGCTCGTTTTTCTGGGTGTTCCACATCTCGCCGGAGGGATAGCTCCACCATCCGCCGGGCCTTCGGAGCTCCGTGGGATAGGTCGCCCAGGCGCCGCTAGCGAGGGTCATGTTGCTGGCAACCATCCGGTAGATGTTCTTGTCCGTGCTGAAACTGGAGCCGATGCCCTGGTTGGTGTAATAGTAGCCGGCCGTGCCGCTGAAGAACAGGTTGGGGTTGGCGATGTAGTCGGCCCGGAAGGAAAAGGTCATGTCCGGGGTGTAGCGGCCGAATTCGTCATAGGTGCTGAAGGCAGCCAAGGGGTCGTTTTCCGGCGGATCGCTGTCCGCGGGAAGGAGGTGGGACCATTTCCAGGTGTCGTTGGCGTAGCTGGCGCTCAGGCGCAGGTTGGAGAGCGGCTGGGCCGTGATCTTGGCCTGCATCCGGGGCCAGTACTGGGTCCGGTCGAAGGTCTTGGTCACGCCGCCGATGATGAAAATCGTCTCCCGATCCTGCTTCATGATCGTGGGCATGAACCCGCCGTAGAACCACAGCTTGTCCTTCATGACGTAGCCGCCGATGTTCAGCCCGAACTCGTAGCGGTTCCACAGGCCCGGGCTCCTCTTCTCGCCGGGGTTGTAGTACTCGTATTGGGTTGAGTCGAGGGGGTTCAGGCGCAGGGACTCGCGGGGCGTGCCGTCGAAGGTGCTGCCGTCGATGTAGAACGTCGCCTCGCCGTGGAACTCGTTCCCGCCCGAGCGGGTGATGACGTTGATGACGCCGCCCATCGAGCCGCCGAACTCGGCCTCATAGCCCGACTGCTTGACCTGGACTTCCTCCAAGTGCTCCAGCCGGACGTTGAGCGTGTTGCCGCCCGTGTACATGTCGGTGATGTCCGTGCCGTCGACGAAGAACATGTTCTCCGAGCCCGAGGCGCCGTCCACCGAGATGCCGCCCAGCCAGGCCTCGTTGTTGACCGAGGGGGCCAGGGTGACGAGGTTGGTGAAGTTCCGGCCCACGGGCAGGCGGGAGAAGACTTCCTTGGTGATGTTGGTCGCCGTCGAGCTCCGCTTGACGTCGATCAGCGGGGAGGCGGCCGTGACGGTCACGGTCTCCTCCAGGGCGGCCTGGGTCATCCTCATGTTCAGGGTCAGGACCTGCCCCGTGCGCAGGAGAACGTTCTCCTGGATCTTGGTGGCGAAGCCCTGGAGCATGAAGGTGACTTTGTACGTGCCGGGGACCAGCGCCCGGAGGCGGTAGCGCCCGGCGGCGTCGGAGATGGCCGTGGCCTTGCCGATAAGGCTCGGGCTCACGGCCTCGACGGTCGCGCCCGGAAGGGCCGTGCCCTCCTCGTCGGCGACAACGCCCGTGACCTCGGCCGTCGTTTCCTGGGCGTACAAGCCCGCGGCTCCGACGAGAGCGAGGAGCGCGAAGATTGCGAGGAATTTCCTCATGTTAACTCTTTCCTCCATTCAATGACATTCCCTTTCCCTGGAGTCCTTTGGGGCTCCAACGATAGACCCGCACTCTATGAGTTTCTTCGGATTCTCACCTCCTGATTTGTATGATGACTTTGCCAATTGTTCCTATTTATTAATAAGCAATTCTCATGCCATGTATATAAATTTAAACAATTTTGTAATTTGATGTATATCAATAACTTGATGATATATAGAAATATTTACACAGGGAAATTATCCAAAAATCTGCATTCAATCCAGAAATGTGTATATAAGGAACTATCGATCAGGATGTCTTTTCGAATTTGCCGATCAGATTCTCCAAATCCACCCTGTACTGCTCTTCGTCCGTGACCACTCCGAAAAAGACGTCCCGGTTCGAATTCTCAAGCTGGCCTATGAATGTGTCGGTATAGACGGTCTGAAGAAGCCGCCACTGGCTGGGCGGGGAAAAGCGGAAGATGTAGTACACGAACCTGTTCCTGTAAAGGTAGGACCACACTTCGTCCTGCCGGGTCTGGATGTCCTCGTATTCGGTGTCCAGCCGGGGCATGGACTTGGCCTGCGTTTCCGAGCCGCGGTAGAGGATCTCGAAGGGGATGCCGTTCAGCAGGTACACCCGCGCCCGGTCCGTGTTCCACGGCTGGCTCTTGTTCTCGGTCTGATAGACCGTGCTGACGTATTCCAGCCTGTCCCCGAAGGCGAGCTGGCTTTCCGGGTCGCGCGCATCCCAGAAGATCCTCTGGAATTCGAGCCGCCCGTCGGCGGACAGGCCGTTGTAGATCTTCTTCTCCCAGTCCCGCATGATGAAGTAGTGCTGGGAGTACCATTCGTCGCGCAGGGGACTGACGAACACCGAGCAGCCGGCGGCCGCGGCGACGAGGAGGAGAAGCAGCCAGGCTGTGGGTTTTTGAATCATGTTCATGGAGCGCACCTTTTCAGCGGCGGAATTTTTCGAGCAAGGCCAAGACGTCGTTCCGATATTCCTCGGGCTCGATCGTGATGCCGAAATAGACCTGGCGGTTTTCTTTTTCCAGGTCTCGGACGTCGGTATTGAGATAGACCTGCTGCTGGAGGCGGCGCCCGATGAAAATGTATCGTACGAAACGATTGCGATAAGAATAGCTCCAAACCTCCGTGGCGATGCCGAGAGCATCGTCATATCCCGGATCATTGCTGTAAAGAGGGCGGATGCCGGGCAGGGCTTGGAAACTGATTTCTTGAGGCGGGCCGTTCAAGAGGTATACACGGCCCCGGTCGGTGTTCCAGGGATTCCAGGCGGACTCAATTTTATAGACCGTCCGGACGTGTTCAAGCCTGTCCCAAAATTCAAGCTGGCTGTCCTCGTCCCGGGAGTCCCAGAAGAGAGTCTGGAATCGCAGTCGACCCTCCGGGGAAAGCCGGGCATATATCTTTTTTTCCCAGTCCTGGAGGAGGACCAGATGCTGGCCGTGCCATTCGTCTCCCCGGACTCCGGAACCGGCAAAGCAGGCGGCGGCCAGGCCGGCTGACAGTCCCAGCAGCAGGGCGCCGGGGAGCTTCATCGTCCCAGGGCCTTGAGCACGGCCTTCTTCAGTTCCGGGTTGAACTGGAGGTTCAGGCCTTCCGCTTTCTCTATGATCTCCAGGGCCCGCTCGTGCATGCCGGCCATGTAGTAGATGTTGGCCAGGTTGGTGTAGGCGTTCAGGTGCAGGGCGTTGAGGCCGATGGCCTCCAGGTATTTCCGCTCGGCCTCCTCGAAGCGCTTCATCTTGAACAGGATGTTTCCGTGGAAATAGGGATATTCGGCGGGAATCTGGTAGATGAGCGGCACGGGGTTCTTAAGCCGGTCCCGGACGATGCTCAGCTGCCGCTCCTGCTCGCCGATCTGCTGCAGGATCTTGGCCCGGGCGGCGGCGTCCGTCGTCCGGCTCAACTGATCTTTCAGGGCGGCGATCGTTTCCTCGTTCTGTTTGCCCAGCTTGTCCACTTCCTCCATGTGGTAGACCTGGTGCCGGGCCAGGATCTTGACGGTCTCATGGAAATGCTTCTCGGCCAGCGCGGCGTGCTCCAGGGCCCGCTCCAGGTCCGCGGCGCGGTAGGCGATCTGGGCCTTGAGGAAATGGGCCTCGTTGTGCTCCGGCATCCGGGCCAGGCATTCATCCAGGTGTCTCTCGGCTTCGGCGAATTTCTGCTTCTGGAACAGGGCCTTGGCCTTTTCGTAGCTGGCGTTGGCCGCCTTGAATTTCTGCACCAGGAGTTTGTCCTGTATCGTGTCGGCCTGCTGAGCCGCGGCGGAGGCGAAGCCGAGACCGGCGAGCAGAACGGCGGTGAAGGACGCAAGAAGGCGT
>VGJG01000040.1 GCA_016867615.1 Candidatus Aminicenantota bacterium
CTCTTCCCCTCCTGTATGGACGCCAACGCCGGCGTGTTCGAGGCCGTCCTCACCGACAAGGACGTCATGATCGCCGACCGCCTCGTCCACGCCTCGATCATCGACGGCATGCGCCTGTGCAAGGCCATGCAGGACACCTACAAGCACTCGGACATGGAGCATCTCGAGGAGAAGCTCGAGCTCCACCGGGACAAGCGCCTGCGGATGATCATCACCGACGGCGTGTTCTCCATGGACGGCGACACGGCCCGGATGGACGAGATCGTCCGCCTGGCGGAGAAGCACGACGCCCTGGTCTTCGTCGACGACTCCCACGGGTCGGGCTACGTCGGCCGGACCGGCCGCGGCGTTCATGAAAAATACGGAGTCATGGGCAAGATCGACATCATCACCACGACCTTCGGCAAGGCACTGGGGGGGGCGAGCGGCGGCTGTGTCAGCGGCCGGCGGGAGATCGTGGAGATGTGCCGTCAGAGGGCCCGGCCCTATCTCTTCTCCAACACCATCGCTCCGGTGATCGTCTCGGGCGCGCTCCGGGTGCTCGACCTGCTCATGCAGAGCACCGAGCGCCGGGACAAGCTCGAGCGCAACACCGATTTCTGGCGCCGGGGGCTTAAGGAAGCCGGATTCCTCCTCAAGGAAGGCGACACTTCGATCGTGCCGGTCATGCTCTTCAACGCCAAGCTCTCCCAGGACGTCTCGCGCGACCTCTACCAGGAGGGCGTCTATGCCATGGGGTTCTTCTTCCCCGTGGTGCCCAAGGGCCAGGCCCGCATCCGCACCCAGGTCTCGGCCGGGCACGAAATCCACCACCTGGAGAAGGCCCTGGAGGCTTTCCGCAAGGTGGGAAAGAAACACGACATCCTGGGCAGAACCAAGGACGAGATCGTCAAAAAATACGGCCTGTGACCGGCCGCGGGAATATAATAAAACCATCGCTGTTGATGGGCGGAGTGCCCACGGCCCTCTGGTCGGGCGTCCGCGCCGCGGAAATCATCTCTTAAAAGGAATATCCCAGGGCGACGAAAAAGACGTAGTTGTACATGTCCAGGTCCTTGACGATGTCCTGGGCGACGGGAAAGCCCACCTCCTGGAATTGCCGGGCGGGCACGTAGATGCGGTGCGGGTTGGTCTTGAAAGCGAAGAAAAACCGCTGCTCGATGAAGAGCTTGCCTTTCGGCAGGGCGATGTCGACATCGCCTCCCAGGGCGAAGCTGAGCTCCAGGGTCTTGAGCTGGCCCTTGATGTTTTCCTCCCGGGGGAAGCTCACCGTGAACCCCGGCGCCTGAACACTGGTTTTCTGCACGACCTTGCCGTTGAGGTTGACGCCCAGAGAGGGTCCGAAGATAAAGCCCGTGCCCACGCCGCGGAAGAGCGGGATGCGCGACTTGATCATGAGAGGAACTTCGATATAGTCCATGCTGCGCGTCTCAAAAACGTTGATCTTTATGTTCGGAATGCTCACCGGAACGCCGACGTCGTACTCCCCGCCTTTCTGAAAAAAGAGGACCTCGGGCCGGAGAGAGAGGATCCACACCACGGGAATCTCGACGAAGAAACCCCCGGCGAACCCTTCTTCTTTGAATTTCTCGACCGTATAGGACCCTTCGTCCTCGACGGCCCTCAGAGAGCCGCTGGTCAACCCGAACTTGAGACCGAAATTCCTGAATTCCACGGCCTGAAGGCCGCGGGCCGAACCCAGGGCCAGGAAGGCGGCCAGCATCAACAGCACAACGAATTTTTTCATCGTTCCTCCCGGATCGTCACTCTTCAGGCCCGCCGAAAGCCGGCTTTGGGACCGGCGCCATACAACGCCTCCTTGACGGAATCCGCTGCCGGACGGGTGAGGCCGGCCTGGCGGCTGCGGTCAGGACTGGGCCTTCTCCCCCTCGACCACAACCTGTCCGTAATCAGCCACCTGGAGAAGGAGGCGGCTGATCGCCTGGAGCATGCCCAGTCTGTTGTGGCGGAGCTTTTTTTCCTCAGCCATGACCAGCACCTTGTCGAAAAAGGCGTTGAGCGCGGGCTGAAGCCTGAAGACCAGCTTCTGCGCCTGAACGAACTCGCCTCGAGCGCACATCGTCGCCGCATTGTCCTTGACCAGGCCGAAAACGTCCCACAGCGCTTTCTCTTCCCTGTCGACGAGCAGTCCGGCGTTCATCCGGCACTCGGGCTGTCCGCGCAGGATGTTGTTGACTCTTTTGGCCATGAGGATGAAGGGCTCGAACAGGGCGCTCGAACGGAGCTCGTGCAGGGCCTCCAGGCGCAGGCGGGCGTAGGTCAAGTTGTCCATGCCGGCCCCGAGCGCGGCGTTCACCAGGTCGTAGCGGAAGCCCCGGCGTTCGAAGATGAAGCGCAGGCGGCCGGCGAAGAAATCCATGACGGCCGCCTTGACCTCGACCGCGGGGAGGGACAGCTTGGAGCCGTAACCGCCGACGGCCATGTCCGTCAGGCGGCGGAGGGAAACGACCCACTTTCTGTCGAGGATGACCTTGCACACGCCGTGGGCGTTCCGGCGCAGGCCGAACGGGTCGCTCGAGCCCGTGCTCTGGATGCCCAGCCCCATGACCCCGGCGATCGAATCGAGCTTGTCGGCCACGCTCAGGACCGCGCCCGGGAGCGTGGCCGGCGAGGCGTCCTCGAGGCTCGCGGGCTGATAGTGCTCGTAGACGGCCCGGGCCGCTCCTTCGCTCAAGCCCTGCTCCCGGGCCAGAAGCCCGCCCATCCGGCCCTGGAGTGAGGAGAACTCCCGGACCATGTCCGTCAACAGATCGGCCTTGCACAGTTCCGCGGCCAGGACGGCGTCCTTCTTCATGCGGGCGGCGTCGACCTTAGGGCAAAGATAGGAGACGAGCTTCGTCAACCGCCGGGCTTTTTCCGCGTAGCTGCCCAGCTTCTCCTGGAAGACGACGCGCTCCAGCCCCTCGGCTCTTTTCCTGAGCGGAACCTTGAGGTCGGCCTGCCAGAAGAAATCCGCATCCTTGAGCCGGGCTCGCAAGACGCGCTCGTTGCCTCTCCGGACATGCCCCCGGGCGTCTTCCCTGATGTCGGCCACGCCGATGAAGTGCGGCAGCTGGCGGCCGTCCTTGACGACCGTGAACAGATGCTGGCCTTCCCTCATGGCCGTGCTCAAAATCTCGAGAGGGAGCCGCAGGTAGTCGTCGTCGAAGGAACCGAGGACAACGTGGGGTTTCTCGACGTCGTAGACGAGCTTCTCCAGGAGCCCGGGGTCGGGATGCAGCGCGGCGCCCAGGGGTTCGAGGAGGCTTTTCGCCCCCCGTTCGATCAGGGCTCTCCGCGCTTCGGGCTCGACGATCACCTCCGCCTCCCGCAGGCCGTCCCGGTAGCTCTCATAGCCCTCGGGCCTGATTTTCTTCTCAGGAAAGAAGATCTTGTGGCCCAGGGTGAAGTCCGATGATTTCCGGCCGAAGGCCTCGAAGGAGACCGGCCGCCCGTCGACCAGACAGAGAAGGTTCACCACCGGCCTGGAGAAGCGGAAGGGATGGTCGCCCCAGCGCATCATCTTGGGAAAGGAGAGACCGGAGACGACCCGGACCAGGACCTCGGGCAGGACGTCCTCCGCGGGACGTCCCGACTCGGTCCTCCTGAACCCGACATAAGCGCCCCGCTCGGTCTCGAAGACCTCGAGACATGAGACGTCGATCTTGCGGGACCGGGCGAAGCCCTGGGCGGCCGTCGTGGGCTCCCCGTCGGGCTTGAAAGCGGCCGCCCGGGGCGGGCCGATGACTTTTTCCTCCCGGTCCGGCTGACGGCCGGAGATCTCCGCCCGGACGATCAGCCGACGGCAGGTGCCGAACGCCTCCACCGCTTCTCCGGAGAGAAGGCCGGCGGCGCGGAGCTCGGAGGCGAGGGCGGGTCGGAGCTGCTCCAAACCGAGGCGCACATGCGAGGAGGGCAGCTCCTCGGTCATGATCTCCAGGAGGAATTCGCTCACGGCCGCGCCGCCTCCCCTTCCCCCTCTCCACGGCCGATATAATTCCCGGCCACTTGGACCACCAGGCCCCGGATCTCGGAGATCAGCTTGACCCGCTCGGTGACGCTGATCGCCCCGCGCGCGTCCAGGAGATTGAAGACGTGCGAGCACTTGAGGCACATGTCGTAGGCCGGCAGGAGGAGGCCCTTCTTGACCAGCCTGGCCGCCTCCCGGCGGAAGATCCCGAATTGCTGCCGCAGCCCGCCGACCCCGGCCTGCTCGAAGTTGTAGGCCGAAAACTCCCTCTCCTCGCGGTGCCTCAGGTCCCTGTAGGTGACGTCCGCCGACCAGCTCAGGTCGTAGATGTCGTCCTTTTCCTCCAGAAACATCCCCAGCCTCTCGAGCCCGTAGGTGATCTCCACGGGCACGGAGGGGAGGTCGATGCCGCCGGCCTGCTGGAAATAGGTGAACTGGGAGATCTCCAGTCCGTCGAGCATGACCTGCCAGCCCACGCCCCAGGCGCCGATGGAGGGCGACTCCCAGTTGTCCTCGTCGAAGCGGAGATCATGCTCCTCGAGCTTGATGCCCAGAGCTTCCAGGCTGTCCAGGTACATCCGTTGGATGTCGTCCGGCGAGGGTTTGATGATGACCTGGTACTGATGGTGCTTCTGCACCCGGTGGGGGTTCTCTCCGTAGCGCCCGTCGGCCGGGCGGCGGGCGGGCTGGACGTAAGCCGTCCGCCAGGGTCTCTTGTCCAGGACGCGAAAGAAGGTGTCGGGCGTCATCGTCCCCGCGCCGACCTCGACGTCGTAAGACTGGGCCAGGTAGCATCCCCGGTCCGCCCAGAACTTCTGGAGCCCCATGATCAAGTCCTGGAGAGTCATGTCCGGGAGGGCTCCTTCATGTCCTCCGTCCACCTCAAGACGGGGTTCCTCGCCGCCGCCGTCTCGTTCAGGCGGCGGACGGGGGCGGCGTGCGGCGCCGACTTCAGGAGCTCGGGGCTTTCCTTCGCCTCGCGGGCGATGGCCTTCATGGCTTCGATGAAGACGTCCAGCTCCCGGCGCGGCTCGGTCTCGGTCGGCTCGATCATCAGCGCCCCGGGCACGATCAGGGGGAAGGACATCGTCGGCGGATGCACGCCGTAGTCGATCAGCCTCTTGGCGATGTCCAGGTTCGAGACCCCGTGCGGCTTCTGGAGCTTGTCGGAAAAGACGCATTCATGGAGGGTGGGCGCCGGGTACTGGAGGTGATAGATCCCCTCCAGGCTCTTGCGGATGTAGTTGGCGTTGAGCACGGCCACCTCGGACATCTCCCTCAGCCCCTCGGCGCCCAGGCTGAGGATGTAGGCCAGGGCCTTGACCACGACCAGGAAATTCCCGTTGAACGTCCGGACCCGGCCGATGCTTTCGGGCCGGTCTTCCTCCGCAACGAGCCGGCCCTCCTTCCGGACGACCACCGGAACGGGAAGATAGGGCGCGAGCTCTTTTTTCACCCCCACGGGCCCCGCGCCGGGCCCGCCCCCGCCGTGCGGCGTGGAGAAGGTCTTGTGGAGGTTGAGATGGATGACGTCCACGTCCATATCGCCCGGACGGCAGATCCCGCACAGGGCATTCATATTGGCCCCGTCCATGTAGAGGAAGGCGCCCCGGTCATGGACGAGGGCGGCGATCTTTTTGATCTCGGTCTCGAACACGCCCAGGGTGTTGGGGTTGGTGAGCATCAGGGCCGCCACATCCGGCGTCAGGGCCCGCTCCAGACCGGCGACATCCACGCGGCCGCGGCCGTCCGATTTGATCTCCCGGACCTGGTAGCCGCAGAGATGGGCGCTCGAGGGGTTGGTGCCGTGGGCCGAGTCGGGAATGAGGACGACCTTCCTCGGGTCTCCCCTGTCCGTCAGCCGGGCTCTGATGAGCATCATGCCCACGAGCTCCCCGTGGGCCCCCGCCGCGGGCTGAAGGGTGAAGGCGTCCATGCCCGCGATCTCGCACAGCAGCTCCTCGGTCCTCTTGATGACCTCCAGGCATCCCTGGGCGTATTCCGCGGGCGCCAGGGGATGGACTCCGGCGAACCCGGGCAGGGCGGCCGCCCGCTCGTTGACCTTGGGGTTGTATTTCATCGTGCAGGAGCCCAGGGGATAGAAGCCGATGTCCACGGCGTAGTTCAGCTGCGACAGGCGGGTGAAGTGGCGGACGATCTCGACCTCGGAGACCTGGGGAAAGCCCTCGACCTCCCTGCGGAGGGGACAGTTCTCCAGAAGGTCCTTACGGAAAGGGACGTCGAGCTTCGGCAGCCGGAAGGCCCGCTTGCCCTTATCGCTGACCTCGAAGATGAGCGGCTCGCGGTTCATCGGAGCGCCTCCCGCAGCGAATCGGCCAGCCGGTCGATGTCCTCCCGGCTGTGCGTCTCGGTCACGTTCACCAGGACGCAGTCCTTGAGATCGGGGAAATCCCCCTCCAGCCCGACTCCGGCCAGGATGTCCTTTTCGCGCAGCCGGGCGTCCAGGACGGCCCACTTCCCGGGAAGCCGGAGGACGAACTCGTTGAATACCGGGCCGCTGAAACGCGGCGCGACTCCCGGAATCCCGGAGAGCTTCTCCAGGGCGTAGCGGGTCTTATGGATGTTCTGGCAGGCGAGCTCCCTCAGTCCGTCGTGACCCATGGTCTCGAGGAAGATCGTCGCCCGCAGGGCGCACCAGGCCTGGTTGGTGCAGATGTTCGACGTGGCCTTTTCCCTCCGGATATGCTGTTCCCGGGTCGACAGGGTCAGGACGAAACCCCTCCGGCCCTCGGCGTCCACGGTCAGACCCGAGAGCCTGCCCGGGAGCTGCCGGAGGAAGTCCCGGGCGCAGCTCATGAACCCCAGGGTCGGGCCGCCGAATCCGAGCGGCAGTCCGAAGGACTGGCCCTCGCCGGCGACGATGTCGGCTCCCATCCGACCCGGCGCTTCGAGGATTCCCAGCGACAGGGCCTCGGCGACGACGGCCGCGGCCAGCGCCCCGCGCCTATGAGCGAGGTCGGACACGGCCTTGATGTCCTCGATGACTCCGAAATAGTTCGGGCTTTGGCACAGGACGGCCGCGGTCCGGTCATCGAGCTTGGACTCCAATTCCCCGAGGTCGAGCCGGCCGTCGCCCCCGTATCCCACGGGGACGAGCTCGAGATCGGTGTTCCGGGTATAGGTCTCGATCGTGCGCCGGTACTGCGGGTGGAGCGAACGCGGCAGGAGGACTCTGGGACGGCCGTTCAGGCGGTTGGCCATGAGCGCCGCTTCGGCGGCCGCCGAGGCTCCGTCGTAGAGGGAGGCGTTGGCGATGTCCATGCCCGTCAGCTGGCAGATGAGCGTCTGGTATTCGAAGATGACCTGGAGCGTGCCCTGACTGACCTCGGGCTGATAGGGCGTGTAGGGGCTGAGGAACTCGCCCCGGGAGCTCAGGGCGTCCACAACCGTGGGGATGAGGTGTCGGTACGCTCCCGCGCCCAGGAAGGACAGGCAGCGGCCGTAGGCGCTCCGGCCGGCGATCTCTTCCAGGCGAGCCAGGAGCTCGGGCTCGGTCAGGCCGTCCGGAACGTCGAGCCTGCGCTTCAGCCGGATCTCCTCGGGCAGGCTGTCGAAGAGGGCTTCCATCGAGGCGGCCCCCGCCCTGTCCAGCATCTCCTTTTTGTCTTTGTCGCTGAGTGAGATATAGCTCATGTCTGTTTTTCCGAGCCCTCCAGTTGCTTCTCGTATTCGGCGGCGCTCATCAGCCCCTTCACGGCCTTCGGGTCGGCCGGCTTGAGGCGCATGATCCAGCCCCGGCCGTGGGGATCCTGGTTGATGAGCTCCGGGTTGTCGGCCAAGTCCTGGTTGACGGCCGTCACCTCCCCGGCCAGGGGGGAGAACACGTCGGACACGGCTTTGACCGACTCGATGGCTCCGATGCTCTGGTGCGCCTCGAGCCTGGCCCCGACCTCGGGGAGTTGGACGAAAACCACGTCGCCCATCTGCTGCTGGGCGAAATCCGTGATGCCCACCACGGTCTCATCGCCCTTGAGCTGAACCCATTCGTGGTCCTTCGTGTAATAAAAATCTCCGGGATACATGCTGTCCTCCTTGCCGTTCTCTCTCGGCCTGCTTTCCGGCCCGCGCCTCATGCCGCGGGACGTTTGTAAAAGGGCGTGGGCACGACCTTGGCCCGCGCCCTGTGATCGCGGATCCCGACCTCGAACTCGGTCCCGGGAGCCGTCAGCTCCAGGGGCAGATAGACCAGTCCGATGCTTTTCTTCAACAGCGGCGAAAACGTCCCGGAGCACACTTCTCCGACCTTGTTCCCCCTGAAAAACACCGGATAATGAGGCCGGGCGATGCCGCGGTCGAGAAGCTCGAAGCCGGCGATCTTCCTCGCCAGACCCTCCTCCTCCTGGCGCAGCAGCGCCTCGCGCCCCAAGAAATCGCCCTTCTTGAACTTGACGATCCACTTCAGGTCGGCCTCGAGCACGGACGTCGTCTCATCGATGTCGTTGCCGTAAAGCATGAGCTTGGCCTCGAGCCGGAGCGTGTCCCGGGCCCCGAGCCCGACGGGCTGCATCCCTTCTCCGGCGCCGCCGCTCATCAGCTCCTGCCATACGGGAGCCGGGTCGTCCTCCCGGGTGTAGATCTCGAACCCGTCCTCGCCCGTATAGCCGGTCCTGGAGACGAGGCAGTCCTTGCCCGCCACGCGGCCCCGAAGGGCGGTGAAGGTTTTCATCTCCCTCAGCGGGATGTCGGTCAGCGGCTGCAGGATCCTCTCCGCGGCCGGGCCCTGGAGGGCCAGCTGGCTGTAGGAGCGGCTCAGGTTCTCCAGGCGCACGCCGAACGACGAGGCGTGTCCGGCCAGCCATTCGTAGTCCTTGTCCGTGTTGGAGGCGTTGATCACCAGGAGAAACAACTCGGGCTCCAGGCGGTAGATCAGCAAGTCGTCGACGAACGTGCCCCGGGGAGTGGTCAGGGCCGTGTACTGGACCTTGCCCGGCTCGAGCCGCGCCACGTCGTTCGGCGTCAGGTACTGAAGAAAAGCCAAGGCCTGCGGTCCGGAGACGTGAACCTCTCCCATGTGGCCGACGTCGAACAACCCGGCCCGGTTCCGGACGGCCAGGTGTTCGTCGATGATCCCCCGGTACTCGACGGGCATCTCCCACCCGAAAAACTCGATCATCCGGGCTCCGAGCTTGACGTGGAAGGAATGAAACCGTGTCCTGTTCATGATGTGATCCTACAAGGCCGATTATAATGAAGTTATTCCTTATCACAGAACAGAACGCCGTTCAAGCCTCGGACGCGGGAAGCGGCCCCCTCCCTGCGCGGTTCTCCCCTGCAATCGCAAGAGCGCAAAATCTAGAAGACGATCCGAAAAGCCGTTCCGCCCATCCTGTCGACGTCCAGACGGCCGTCCAGCTGCCGGACGAGTTCCTTGACGATCTGCAGACCGAGGTGTTCCGGTTTCTCCAGGTCGACTTCCCGCGGAAGCCCCACTCCGTTGTCGGAAACCGTCAGGGAAAATCGCCCCTTTCCCTCCTCGGCCATGACGATGCGGACGCGTCCCTCCCTTTTTGAGGGAAAGGCGTATTTCAGGGCGTTGGTCACCAGCTCGTTGATGATCAGGCCGCAGGGAATGGCCCGGTT
>VGJG01000041.1 GCA_016867615.1 Candidatus Aminicenantota bacterium
CGACCGCTTCCTGCCGCACCTGCCCCGGAATCGTTTTCCGGCCTGGGCGCTGACCGTGGCCCTCTACAGGGAGGCGGGGATTCGGGCGGTGGAGATCGGGGGGGTGATGTTCGGCCGGAGGGGAAGGGACGGCCGGGAGATCTTTCCGGCCCTGGAGCTCGTCCGGTTGTGCGTGCCCAGGCGCGTCTATACCGTCTCCCACCTGCACTGCGTGGCCGAGGCCCTGGCCGCCCTGCACAAGCGCCGGGACAAGGTCCGGGGGTTCCGGATCGTCTCCCAGTCCCCCCACCTCAGGCACTTCACCGCCCGTCTCCAAGAAGTGTGAGGGGAAGCATCTCCCCATCTGTGATTTGTGGAATGCATCCCTGGGGTCCTGTCGGCGGCCTCATCCCCCGGCCGTGCCCGCAGCCGGGCTGCTGCGCGCGGGCGGGGGCTCCCTCGCCGCGCCACCCTTCCATGAACATCGCGCTATCAAAGATTCGGAGATGTTTCATGGAAGGGGGAGCAGCGAGCGAAGCGGGAATTGGAGGAGGGAAGGCGAAGCGGGTTCCCCCTCCAAGTTGACTGAATTGATGCGGATGCTGTAAAATCTTCCGTTAAGATCGCCGTCCTGAAGGGACGGTAAGTTCTCTCTATATCCGAGTCCGGTCGAGAGACGACACGATGCTTTCAAGGAGCGGTCCATGTCTGAAGACAAGCCGATAGCCAACCCCCAGGTGATCCTTAGGGAGGAATTCGACGACTGGGCGGTTCTCTTCGACCCGGACACGGCCCACGGCTTCGCCCTCAACCCCGTGGGCGTCCTGATCTGGAAGCTTCTCGACGGGAAACACGGGCTGGGGGATATCGTCCGGGTCGTGCGGGAAAGCTGCCAGGACGTCCCCGAGGACGTGGAGGGCCATTGCCGCGAATTCATCGACAGCCTGGTGCAGCAGGGATTGGCCGGCTTCGAGATGAAGAATGCTTG
Organism: Candidatus Aminicenantota bacterium; assembly: GCA_016867615.1. GTDB lineage: Bacteria > Acidobacteriota > Aminicenantia > Aminicenantales > JAFGAV01 > JAFGAV01. The sequence continues at coordinate 968 of VGJG01000041.1, forward strand.
AGCCCGGGGACGGGGACCGCGGGCGGCTGCGGGTCATGAGGACCCCGAAGTCCGTGGACATCGACATCACGGACCGCTGCAACCTCCGCTGCAAGTACTGCTATTTCTTCAACAGCCCGGCCGACGTCAAGACCGACCTCCCCCCGGAGGAGTGGCTCCGCTTTTTCGAGGAGCTCAAGCGCTGCGCCGTGACCGAGGTTTGCCTGGCCGGGGGAGAGCCGTTCATCCGGGAAGACCTGAGGGACATCCTGGAGGGGATCATCCGCAACCGCATGCGGTTCAGCATCCTGTCCAACGGAACGCTCGTCACCGAGGACATGGCCCGCTTCCTGGCCTCGACCCCCCGGTGCAATTATGTCCAGGTATCGCTCGACGGCTCGGGGCCCGAGACCCATGACGCCTGCCGGGGCAGCGGGGCTTTCGAGAAAGCCGTCGCGGGGCTCCGGCTGCTTCAACAACACGGAGTCAACGTCGCGGTGCGCGTGACCATCCACCGTCAGAACGTCCGCGACCTGGAGGCCATCGCCCGCCTTCTTCTCGAAGATCTGGGGCTCGGCGGCTTCGGAACGAATTCGGCGGGCCACATGGGGCTCTGCCAAAAGAATACGGAGCAGGTCGAGCTCACGGCCGGGGAGCGCGAGCTGGCCATGAGGACCCTCCTCGCGCTGAACAAGAAATACGGGGGCCGGATCAGCGCCCAGGCCGGTCCTTTGGCCGAAGGACGGATGTGGTCCGAGATGGAGAGGGCGCGCCGGGCCGGGCTTCCCTCTCTCCCCGATCGAGGCCGCCTGACAGCTTGCGGCTGCGTCTTCGATAAGATCGCCGTCCGGACCGACGGGGTCCTGGTCCCCTGCAACATGCTCAGCCACATCGAGCTGGGACGCATCAACCGCGACCGGCTGGACGATGTTTGGCAGAACCATCCCGAGCTGCGGAAGATCCGGGAGCGGCGGTTTCTGTCCCTTGAGAGGTTTGAATTCTGCAGCGGCTGCGCCTACCTGAATTACTGCACCGGCAATTGCCCGGCCCTGGCCTATTCCCTCCTGGGCGTGGTGGACCACCCGAGTCCCGACGGGTGCCTGCGAAAATATCTGGCCGAGGGCGGACGGCTGCCGGAGGAGGAACTCCATGAACCCTGAAGGTCCCCACCCGAATGAGCCGCACGCGGCCCGGACCGATGCCCGCTATCCTCTGAGCAGCCTTTACTTTTACCTGACCGAGGGATGCAACCTGGCCTGCCGCCATTGCTGGCTCGCTCCCAAGCTCCAGCAGGGCGAGAAGGTCTACCCCATGTTCGACACCGGACTTCTGCCCCATATTCTCAGGCAGGCCAAGCCGCTCGGTCTCCGGGGAGTCAAGCTTACGGGCGGAGAGCCCCTGATGCATCCCGACATATCCGCCATCCTCGCAAGCCTCCGCTCCGAGGACTTGGAATGCACGGTCGAGACGAACGGCGTGCTCTGCACGCCCGGTCTCGCCCGCGAGCTGGCCGGCCAGAAAGGCCGTTTCGTTTCGGTCAGCCTGGACGGCGCCGACGCCGAGGTCAACGACTGGGTGCGGGGCATCCCCGGAAGCTTCGAGGCGGCCGTCCGCGGCGTCAGGAATCTGGTCGAGGCCGGTCTCCGGCCCCAAATCATCCTGACGGTGATGAAAAAAAACAGGCACCAGATCGAACCCATCGTGCGCCTCGCCGAGGAGCTGGGCGCCGGATCGGTGAAGTTCAATGTCCTCATGCCCACCGCCCGCGGGGAGGATATGCATAAGCGGGGCGAAGCCCTGTCGATCGAGGACCTAGTCGCTTTGGGCCGGTGGGTCGAGACCGATCTGTCGTCCCGGACCCGGCTGCGTCTCATTTACCACCACCCGCCCGTCTTCAGGCCCCTGGGCAGAATGTACGGCCGGGACAGGGACGGATGCAGCCGGTGCGGCATTTTCAGCATCCTCGGCGTGCTGGCCGACGGGTCCTATGCCCTGTGCGGGATCGGCGAGACCGTTCCCGAGCTCATCTTCGGGCACGCAGGCCGGGACCGCCTGGAGGAGGTCTGGAACGGTCATCCCGTTCTCGATGAGATCAGGAGCGGGCTGCCCGGCAGGCTCCGGGGAGTGTGCGGGGACTGTCTGATGAAGAGCTCTTGTTTGGGGAGCTGTGTCGCTCAGAACTACTACAGTTCCAGGGACCTTTTTTCGCCGTTCTGGTATTGCGAACAGGCCTTCGCCAAGGGGCTGTTTCCGATCAGCCGGCTGGCAAGATGAGGCCCGGCCGATGGCCTCGAGCCGGATTATTGAGGATAGCGGATGATCGCGGCCCGGGACCCTGATTTCCGTTCCTTCGGGCTGAGCCTCGGCCGGACCGCGTGGCGCATCGAGGCGGCGAGGAGCGTCGAGGATTGGGCTCGTGAATTCGCCCGGATTCTCAGCCTCGACGACCGAGCTGCGGGACGGGAGCCGGAGGGGGACGGGGACCGTTGGTTGATGTACCTCCTTCCCGACCCGGGAGGGACAGAGGAACTCCCCGAGACGGTTTTTCAGACGGACGAGGGGAGGGGCTTGCCGCGCGCAGGATGGACTTCGAATCGTCTTCAGCATCTGAAGATGTGGCGGCATCCGGAGGCTCGGGCGGTCCTCCTGGAGCTGAAATATGGCAGGCAGGCGGAAGAGCGGATCCTGACCATGAGCGAAGCCTGCCTGCCTTTTTTTCTCCGAGCCATCGATTCCGGCGGTCTGCCCCTGCATGCGGCTCTGCTTTGCCGGGACGGGGGCGCCGTCGTCCTGGCCGCGCCGGGCGGAACCGGCAAATCCACCTGCGCCCGCAGAGTTCCGCCTCCCTGGATGTCCATGGGCGACGACCTTGTCCTGGTCGACCGGAAGCGGGCGCACGGCTCGGATTACGTAGTCCATCCTTTTCCCACCTGGAGCGATTATGTCTTTAAGCGTTCCGAGGGAGCCTGGGAGGCGGGAGCGCAATGCACGCTGCGGGCCGTGTTCTTTCTGAGCCGGGCTGTGGAAGACCGGGTGATTCCTCTGGGAAAGGGAGAGGCGGCCATAAGCCTCTGTCACTCGGCACTGCAAATCCTGGCCGTTCCTTTGTTGAAACTCCCGCCGCCGGAGACGAGGAGGCTCCGGTCGGCGGTGTTCGACAACGCCTGCCTTATGGCCCGGAACCTTTCCGTTTATCGCCTGGAGCTCACCCTGGCCGGAGCGTTCTGGAAAGAGATCGAGAGCGTTTTTGAATTGAGCCCGGAAGAATAATTCGCGCATCCGGGAAAGCATGCTTTCCTGTGCCTTGGCACCAATAAATCTTTTTTACTCGGCGTCCGGGGCACGGTACCGCAACAGATAGAGATAGTACTCTTCACCGGCGACGATCGCGGGCGGGGACTGCCCGACCTTGATCAGTCTCTTGCCCTGCGGCCGGGAACGCTCCAGGAGGGGCAGCGACAGGACGATCAGGCAATCGCTCTTATGGATTCTTCCCTGGAGCTCGGCATCCGCCAGGACGTCCTCGGCAGACACGACCCAAGGCCGGCGTGACGCCGCGAAGGAATACGTTCCCCAAACTCCCTTGGCGACGTAATAAAGAGGCCGGTCGAGATAGCCGGCGACCGGGACGCAGGGGCCGAGCATATGGGCCACGATCGGCAGGCGGTCGAAGCCCTTGTGCCGGATGAAACGGGCCGTGTTTTTTCCCTGGGAAAACTGATGGCGGAAGTCCATGGCATAGGCGAGCAAGCCGGCCAGAAAGTGGAGGAGGAGGACGGCGGACAGACCGGCCTTTATGAATCGAGACCCGGAGATCCCGCTCCGCAGCCCCGGGGAGCCGTCTGGACGGCCGCGCCTCTCCCCGGCCATCCAGAGAGCGGCGACAAAGGCGATGAACAGATGACCGTAGTGTCGGGTGAAGCCGATGTAGGCCACATAGGACCAAAGAAACAGCGCCCCTACAGATGAGAGAAAAAATATCAAAGCCGGACGTGACCGGCGAAGAAGGACCACGGCGCCGGCGAGGAGGACCAGGCAGAGAACGACTTCCACGGCCCGAGCCGCGGGGATGGAGTCCAGGGCCGGATGGTTCCAGAAATTCAGGATCGGGAGCGGGAAGGGCAGGAACGCCTTGGGGACCAGGATCAGGACATCAACCAGCAGCCCGGAGTTGAACGCGGTATGGAACGGAGTGGCACTCTCGAAGCCCGAGGTCGGAAGGGGCTTCAGTTGATACATGCTCACGGCCAGCCCCAGTCCTATGACCAGCAGGCCGGCCCAGAGCTTAGGCTGTCGGCGAAGCGGCCCCGACGCCAGGACCTCGATGAGCAGAACGCCGCCCATGACTCCGGCCAGGATCAGTCCGTAAACGCTCGTGTTGGCCAGGAGGAAGAGGCAAACGGCCGCAGGGATGGGCGTGCGGCGGAACCGTGGGAACAGGGCGCAGAAAGCGAAGAGGAAAAGGATTCCGAGAGCGTAATTCCTGCTGATCAGGGCGTATTCGTACAGGAAATAATAACCGAACCCCAGAAAAACCTTGTGGACCGTCTTGAAAGGCGCAGAGGCGAACAGCAGGAACGCCGAAAGCGTCGCGATCGTCAGGTGAAAAAGCTGCATGGCGACCGGATCGGGGGACAGCCGGGACAGGCCGTGGAGCGCCAGGTACCAGGTCACGGGGTGCTTCTGATGGAGGGCGACATTCCAGAGTTGGGACAGGGACTCGGTGTCCTTGCCGATGAGCCAGGCCTGCATCTCATCCCGCCACATCTCGTGGCGGAGGATCCCCGCGAGACCGACGACGAAGAAGACGGCGGTCAGGAGGAGGGCTCGGCGGACCGGACTCTTGCCGCGGCCGGTCGCCTCAGACTTGCCGGGACCGAGTTTCGTCTGTTCGCGCAACGGCTCCACCCTTTCGACGCAAGGCCGACGGCCTCTTCATGTTCTTCCGCCCGACTTTCACCAGCCCCTCGGCCCGGAACTCGAACACCCGGTCGGCGATGTCGAGCAGCGGCAGGCGGTGGGTGATGAGGATCGTCGTCCGGCCGCGGGCGACGGCCTTGAGCGCCTCCCCCAGGCTTTCTTCCGTGCGGCGGTCGAGGGCCGAGGTGGGCTCGTCCAGGATGAGCACGGCGGGGTCCTTGAGGAAGGCGCGCGCCAGGGAGATCCTCTGTTTCTGTCCGATGCTCAGCTGCGCGCCCCGCTCGCCCACGACGGTCCGGTAGCCCTTCTCCATGCGCAGGATGTCCTCGTGGACCTGGGCCTTCCGGGCGGCCTCCTCGACTTCCGCCTGAGTCGCCTCCGGACGCCCGTACTTGATGTTGTTCTCCACGGTGTCGTTGAAGAGGAACGTCTCCTGGGAGACGACGGCCGTCCGGGCGCGGAGCCAGTCCGTATCGACCTCCCCCAGGTCCCGTCCGTCGAGCAGGATCGTTCCCCGCAGGGGCGCGTAGAACTTCAACACCAGGCTGATGAGGGTCGTTTTCCCGATGCCGCTGGCTCCCATGACGGCGATTTTTTCTCCCGGGGCGATGTTCAGGGAGACGTTCTTCAGGACGGGCGGTCCGTTCTTGTAGGCGAAGCCGACTTTGCGGAACTGGAGCCGGCCGCGGATCTCCGCCGGCCGCAGCAGGCGCCGGGCGCTTTCCCGGCCGGGGGTCTCCGGAGCGATGGCGAACATCTCGTGCAGGCGGCCCATGGACAGAAACAGGTACTGCAGGGACAGGACCTGGTTGAAGATCCCTCCCAGCTGCCCCGTGAGCTGCAGGGAGTAGAGGGTGAAGGAGGTCAGGTCGCCGATGCTCATCGTCCCGCGCAGGACCTCGCGGCCGCACAGCCAGGTGATGAGCAGGCGGCTTCCCAGGTTGAGGGCCTGGAGGGCATAGCCGGCGAAGGAGGAGAGGAGGAGCCCTCGAAGCTGGAGGTCGATCACCTCCCGCATCTTTCCCGAGACCTTGGTCTTTTCCCTGTCCTCGGCGCCGTAGGATTTGACGACCTCGATTCCGGCCAGGGCCTGCTGGATGTCGCCGCTGATGTCGGCGTTCTTCTCCATCTGGCGATAGCTCAGGGAACGGGCCCGGACCATGACCAGGTAATTGATGAGGACGTTCACGGGGATGATGGCCAGAACCAGGAGGGTCATGCGGCGGTTGAGATGAAAGAGGATGAAGAAGCTGAAGAGGGGCGTCAGCAGGGTGCGGGCGAACTGGAGCAGGTACTGGGAAAAGAAGGTTTGGACGGCCGAGACGTCTCCGGTCAGCCGGGCCATGAGGTAGCCCGTCTGCTTTTCCTTGAAGATCGACAGGGGATAGCGCAGGACCCGGTCGAAGAGCTCGGTCTGGACCTTGAACGTCACGCCCGTGTTGAACCGGAAGTTGGCCAGATTCTGGAGGATGGACAGGACGCCCATGAGCAGGCCGAAGATCAGCCCGGTGACGACGACCAGGTTCAGGGAGCCCAGGACCCTCTCGACCAGGGGGCGGAGCGCTCCCAGGCCCAGGGAGTTCAGAATGGACAGGATGTCCGCCGCGTCTTTCTTGAGAAGGACGTTGTCGATCAGGACCTTCCCTCCCAGGGGGGAGACGGCGCTGATCCCCGAGGAGAAGAACATGAGCAGGAAACCCGCCAGGGCCGGCTTCCAGTAGGGCTTGACGAAGCGGACATAGAACAGCATGTCCTTGAGCTTGAAAGAAACCTTGACCGGCTCGGGGCGCTTGAGCGTGACCAGGAAGTAATCGCGGAAGAGCTTATTGAGGTTCAACGCGGCGTCCGCTGAACGTCAGCGTATCCTGTAGAACCACATCAGGGGCAGCCAGAGCTGATGGCCGTAGGGCAGCCGCTTGTGGTTCACCAGGACCTCGGTTTCGGGCCAGGAGTGGACGAGGCTGAAGAGCTCGAAGAGTTCGTCGACCTCGTCGGGCGTGTAGGTGGCCTGATGTCTCGTGAATTCCCCCCCGCCCTCGGTGCGGTATCCGGGACCCCTCCGGGCCAGGGCGACGGCCTTCTCGCCCTCCGGCCCCGTCTTAGGGAGGAAGACGAGGGTGATCTTGAAGGCCTTGGCCCGGTCGTCGGGATAGAGGATCTCCTCGAGCTTGTCCTTCAGGGCTTCTTCGTCCGGCATGGCGCTTCACTTATATTCCAAGAGGGAGTTCTTGTCAAACACACATGCGGCCGTTCTCTTCGACCGTCCCCTTTGCGGATCCATCGGTGTAATCAAGGCTTTTCCCCTGAGTTCCGGGGAAAGGGTTGAGGCGCCATGCGCCGAAGCCCTTTCCCCGGACCTCAGTTAAGGCCGCTATAGTATCAGCATACAGTCGCCGTAGCTGAAGAAGCGGTACTTCTCCCCGACCGCCCGGCGGTAGGCTTCGAGGAGGAATTCCCGGCCGGCGAAAGCCGCGGTCAGGATGAGGAGCGATGATTGAGGCAGGTGGAAATTCGTCAGGAGCCGGTCGACGACCTTGAATTCGAAGCCGGGACGGATGGTGATTCCGGCCCTGTCCCGTCCGGCGGGGACGCGCGCCCCCCCCGGGACGGCTTTGAGCGCCGCGCTCTCCAGGGCGCGGACGACCGTCGTTCCCACGGCCGTGACGGGCCGGCCGGCCCGTTTGGCGGCGTTGACCGTCCGGGCCGCGGGAAAGGGGATATGATAGTCCTCCCCAGCCAGGGACAGTTGTTCGACGTTCGGGGAGCGGAGGGGTTGAAACGTCGCCCACCCCACTTCCAGGGAAAGATACGCCGTCAGACCGCCCCGCTTTTTTATCGCCCTCAGAAGCGAGGGGGTGAAATGCAGGCCGGCCGTCGGTGCGGCGATCGACCGTCCGCGTCGGGCGAAAACCGTCTGGTAGCGCGCCAGGTCCCGCGACCGAAGGGCGTCCGGCCTCTTTCCCCGGCGGATGTAGGGCGGCAGGGGCGCGTATCCCCGCCGCCTAAGGAAGCCGGGGATGTCCGACCGGCCGAAATCCAGGGTCCTCCGGCCCTCCTCGCTGGCCGCCGCCACGCGGCCCTCGAGCCGGGGACCGAAGCGGATGACCGACCCGGGGGTCGCGCGCCGGGCGGGGCGGCACAGGACCTCCCACCGGCCCCGCTTCTCAGCGGGGCTCAGGAAAAGGAATTCGATGTCCGCCCCGTTCCTCTCGCCCCAGGCCCGGGCGGGAAGCACGCGGGAGGCGTTGAAAACCAGGACGTCTCCCGGCGAGACGTGTTCGGCGAGGTCCTGGACGCGCGTCTCGCTGATGCCGCCCGTCCGCCGGTCGAGGATCATCAGGCGCGAGGCGTCGCGGCGGGGCAGGGGATGCTGGGCGATGAGCTCCGGCGGCAGGGAGTAGTCGAAATCCGAGGTCAGCACGTCTTCGGGGGGTCAGTCTTTAAAAAGTTTCTTTTGGGCCGGAACGGGTCGGGCATAGGGCAGGCCCAGATGCTCATAGGCCTTGGCCGTCAGCTTCCGTCCGCGGAGCGTCCGTTCCAGGAACCCGA
>VGJG01000042.1 GCA_016867615.1 Candidatus Aminicenantota bacterium
GTGTATTCCAGGGCCTTGTCCAGACGGTCGAGGTCGAAGAAGTGTTGGGCCAGGTTCAGGGCCGCGGTCGTGCTCGGCTCCAGACTCCAGGCTTTCAGGAATTCCCCTTCCGCTTTTTCCTGGGCGCCCGTTTGTCGGTAGACCATGCCCAGACGCGTGTGGGCCTCGGCGTCCTCGGGTTTGAGGGCCAGGCACTTGAGAAAACCCGCCTCGGCGGCTGGGTATTCGCCTCTTTTCAGCCTCAGAGTGGACAGGAGGAAGAGGGACGGGTGATGGTCCGGGTCGAGGGCCAGAGCCTGCTCGAGATAACGGACCGCCTCGTCCTCCAGCCCGTAATTGTAGGACACGGAAGCCAGGTCGTACTGGTAGGCGGCCGTGTTCTCGTCCTGCGCTTTGCGCGCTTTGACGGCCGAGGTCGTGGCGCATCCCCAGAGCGCGAGCGCCTGGGCGGCGACGAGGACCAGGAGGGAATGAAACGGCCTGAGTTTGCGGCGCATGGCCATCCGATTTTAACACATTTGTTCCTTAACATATCGCAGAAAAGATGCGACCGCCCCGGGTTTGACAATGACCGGCGGCGCCGTATATCTTTAATCCCGCATGAAAGTCATCCTCGCCGGCTACAACGTCGACGCCGACGTCCTCCAGGACCTGCTGGCCGACGCGCCTCCGCGCGCCGACGCCACGCCCGAGACGCTCTCGGCCGCCTACGCCCGCATCTCCCGCCACCCCGAGCCCGTGGACGAGCTGCGGCGGCGGGCGCGGGAGGAGGTCGAGAAGGCCCGGCTCTCGAACCGGACGATCATCTTCAAGATGGGCCACCATTCCGTGGCCGAGCACGCCGTCTTCAACTTCGACCTCCTGGGCGTCAGCCGCCTGGCCATCGAGGAGGTCGAGCATTTCCGCCTCTGCTCCTTCACCGAGAAGTCCCAGCGCTACATCAAGCTCGAGGACGATTTCGTCCTGCCCCAGGAGGTCCGGCAGGCCGGGTTGTCCGACCTGTTCGTCAAGACCGTCCGGGCCCAGAACGCCTTCTACCTCTCCCTCTACGACCGGCTGAAGCCGTACTTCTTCGAGGCGCGCCGGGAATGGGCCGCGCATCCGGGAAACCAAGCCATCCTCGAGGGCTGGGCCAAGGAGGACGCGCGCTACACCGTCTCCCTGGCCACCGAGGGCCAGCTGGGCATGACCGTCAACGCCCGCAACCTCGAGCTCCTCATCAGGCGCTTCGCCTGCGCGGACCTGGACGAGGTCCGGACGCTCAACCGGGCGCTTTTCGCCCTGGCCAAGAGCGTCGCGCCCTCGATCGTCCTCTTCACCGAAGCCTGCGAACTCGACGCCCTGACCTACCGGGACCTGGCCGAGGAAGCCGCCCGGCTTCTCGGGCGCCCGGGAAGGGGCATGACGGGCCCCGGGGCGGGATCGCCCGTCCGGCTCGTCCAGGCGCCCCGCGACGGCGACACGCGGATTCTGGCCGCGCTGCTGCATAAGTCCTCCGGCCGTCCCTACCGGGAATGCCTGCAGAAAGCCGTCGGGGCGTCCGCCGCCGGCAAAAAGAAAATTTTCAAGACGGCCTGGCGGCACATGGAGTTCTACGATTTCCCGCAGAGGGAATTCGAGTTCGCCGACCTCGCCTTCGAGCTCGTCGTCTCGGCCGCCTGCTTCGCCCAGCTCAAACGGCACCGCATGGCCACCCTGACCGTCCAGCCTTACGACCCCGGCCTGGGCGTCACCGTGCCGCCGTCGTTCGTTGCGGTCGGGGCGGAGAAGGAGTTCATGGAGATCGCCGACAGGACGAGCGAGGTGTACGCCAAGCTCAAGAAAAAGATCGGCCGCGCGGCCGAGTACATCCTGACCAACGCCCATCGCCGCCGCGCGCTCCTCAAGACGAACGCCCGGGAGCTCTACCACATCTCCCGGCTGCGCGAGGACGCCACGGCCCAGTGGGACATCCGGGCGGTTGCCGGCCGCATGTCGGAGGCCGCCCGAAAGGCCATGCCTCTGTCTTTTCTTCTCCTGGGAGGAAAGGACGCCTATCCTTCTTTATATAGGAAGCTGTATGGCCGCTCCCCGAAGCTCATGCCCCCCAAATTCTGGCACGATGAATGATCGCCGTTAAGCTTCCCGGATGCGCCTGACTTCAAGGACGAGGGGGTTCGCCGCGTCGGGACAGGCGTGGACGCTGACCTCGGGATTTTCGAGCCAGGGGAAATCGACGCCGTAGAGCATGGCGAAGGCTTTCGGCAGGACGCTGTAGAGGGCGTGGATGCAGATTGTTCCCTGGACTCCGGTCTCGGTGACCAAAGCTTCGTCCCCGATTTCGTGAAGAGAGCATTCTTTCTTGCTGATGACCTTCAGCTTGACGCCGGTGATTTTGCCCTTCATTTCCGACTCCTTCGTTTCCCCGGGGTTTGACGTCCGGACGGCGGTCTCGGCTCCGGGGCGGGACCGGAGAGAGGACGCCAACAGGATTCCTCCGACGGAACCGGTGGCCATCCGGCAGAAATTCCGCCTTTTCATTTTTTGAGTCTTCTTCGTCGGTTCCGACCGATCGGGGGATGACAGAGAAGCTATTTTTCATTCTATCGGGGACATCGATCTCCGTCACCTCATGAGGCGGAAGAACTTGCGCTTGCCGAGCTTGAGGACGGCCGTGCCTCCGGCGGGCAGGAAGAGGGTCTCGGCGATGTCGTCCACGCGGCGGTTGTCCACATAAACCCCGCCCTGCTGGATCAGGCGCTTGGCCTCGCCGCGGCTTCCGACGAGCTTGTGCTCGACGAGGAGGTCGACGATGGGGATGTCGCCGGCCGCAAGGACGATCTCCGGCATGTCGTCCGGCAGCTCTTTCTGCCTGAAGACGCGGTCGAACTCCTCGCGCGCCGCGGCCCCGGCTTCCCGGCCCCAGAAGTCGGCGGCCAGAGTCTCTCCCAGCCGCGCCTTGAGGTCGCGGGGATTCACCTTCCCCGCGGCCGCGTCTTTCTTCCAGGCATCGACCTGAGCGGCCGGGACATCGGTCAGGAGCTCGAAGTAGCGGTACAGGAGCGCGTCCGGCAGGGACATGGTCTTGCCGAAGATCTCCGAGGCCGGCTCGGTGATGCCGATACAATTCCCCAGCGACTTGCTCATCTTCTCCACGCCGTCCAGGCCCTCGAGCAGCGGCAGGGTGACGACCACCTGGGGCTCGAGGCCGTACTCCCGCTGGATGTCCCGGCCGACGAGCAGGTTGAACTTCTGGTCGGTGCCGCCCATCTCCACGTCGGTCTTGAGGACCACCGAGTCGTAGGCCTGCATCAGGGGATAGAGCATCTCGTGGACCGAGATCGGGACGCCCGCCTTGAGGCGTTTGGTGAAGTCGTCGCGCTCCAGGATGCGGGCCACGGTGTGCTTGGCGGCGAGGTGGATGAGGTCGAAGCTCGTGAGGGCCCCCAGCCAGCGCGAGTTGAAATCCACGACCGTCTTCTCCGGGTCGAGGATCTTGAACACCTGGGCTTTGTATGTCTCGGCGTTCCGGGCTATGTCCTCCCGGGTCATGGGGGGCCGGGTGGCCGAGCGGCCCGAGGGATCGCCTATCAGGCCCGTGAAATCGCCGATGAGGAAGACGACCGTGTGGCCCAGGTCCTGGAAGTGCTTCATCTTGCGCAGGACGACGGTGTGGCCCAGGTGCAGGTCCGGGGCCGTGGGGTCGAACCCGACCTTGACCTGGAGTGGTTTTCCCGTATTCCGGGAGCGCTCGAGCTTCGCCCGGAGCTCGTCCTCCTGAATGATCTCGACGCAGCCCTTCTTCAGGTAGGCGAGCTGCTCGTCCGCGGGCTTGAAGACGGTTTGAGTCATTCCTTCGGTCCGACGATTCCGTTCCACAACTCATCATATTCGAAACCGCTCGAAAAAAAAAGAGAAAGCCTCTCCTTTTTTTGTGAAGCGAGATTTGCATCACTCAACTCGAAATCGCCGTTGCCTAAGCTGCGCACTCTCTCGGGAAAAGAGGCATGTCAAATTCTATCGCGACGGGGTTTCGTTGAAGTGCGCCGCCGCGGCAGCCATATTGTCATGCAGCAAAAACAAGGATTGACAACCGTTACTGTTCCCGTGCCCGATCATTAAGTACTGCGAGCCGGAACGCTTCTTTCAATAATAAGACAATCGGGCGTCCCAAAAAGCGAGTTTGAAAATCCGGACGGATAGATCAGGCTAGCTCTTCTTGAGCTTGGCGATCATCTCCTCGACCTCCTCGGTGCCCTCCTTGTAGAACTTTTCCTCGTCGGGCTGGAGCTCGTGAAGAAGACGCAAAAATTCTCCGGCGTGCTCTTTCTCCTCGTCGGCCACGTCGAGCAGGACCTTCTTGGCCAGGTCGTTGTCCGTGCTCTCGGCCGTCTGCTGGTAGAGCTGGATGGCCTCGTACTCGGCGGCGACCATGAACCGAATCGCCCGGACGAGCTCCTCGTGGCTGAGCTTCCGGTCGGATTTCTTCACCGAAAAAGGATGTCCGAATTCAGGCATCGTGGCCTCCTTATTTAATAAAGACCCTCCGGCCGCGCACTTCGAGCCGGCCTTCGAAGAAAAGCCGCACGGCCTCGGGGTAGATCTTGTGCTCCTCGACCAGGATGCGGGCGGCCAGCGTGTCCTCGGTGTCGTCCTGCATCACCGGCACGGCGGCCTGGAGGACGATCGGTCCCATGTCGACCTCCTCGGCCACGAAGTGCACGGTCGCGCCCGAGAAGCGCACGCCCCAATCCACGGCCCTCTGCTGGACGTGGAGCCCGGGAAAAGAGGGCAGAAGGGCGGGGTGGATGTTCATGATCCGGTTCTTGAATTCCCGGCAGAAAAAGGGGGTCAGCACCTTCATGTAGCCCGCCAGGCAGACGAGGTCCGTTTCCTTCCGCCGCAGCTCGTTCACGATCTCCCGGTCGTAATCCTCCTTGGAGGGGAAGAGCTTGGGGTTGAGAAAAAGAGTGTCCAGGCCGCGGTCACGGGCGGCCCGGAGGCCCGCGGCGTCCTCCTTGTTGCTCAGGACGAGGTCGATGTCGGCGTTCACCCAGCCCTTGAGGACGGCGTCGTGGAGGGCCATGAAGTTCGACCCGCGGCCCGAGAGCAGGACCGCCACCCGCCCCCGTTTTTTCGGGCTCCGGAAGACCTCTTCACTCATCGCGCCTCCCCGCGGCTCCATCGGACCTGTATATCATCAGGGCGAAGGCGTGTCCGCTTTCGGCCTGAATGTGCAAATCCATGACCGGCCTCCCTAGGGCGCTCTTTTCGCCCTGAAGACCTCCGGCAGGGCGTTCTTCCAGGCGGCGCGCGCCTCGGCCACCGGGACCCGCAGGACTTCCTCGTCGTTGTGCCGGAAGACGAGGTCCGGTCCGCCCGTCTCGCCCAGGATGGCGAAGGGCGCCCGCTTTTTCCGGGCCAGGGCAAGAAGCTTGTCCAGGTCTTCGGGCGTGACGGTGACCGCGATGCGGGACGGGGATTCGCCGAAGAGAAGGACGTCGGTCCGCATCTCCTCGCCCAGGTCGATGTCGCACCCGGTCTCTTCCGCGGCATGGAAGGCGCACTCGGCCAGACAGACCGCCAGGCCTCCCGACGACACGTCGTGGGCGGAGCGCAGGAGCCCCCGCCGGCCCGCCTCGCGGCACAGCTCCTGGACGCGTTTTTCCAGGTCGAGGTCGATTTCCGGGCAGGGTCCCGCTTCCATCCCGTGAACGGTCTTTAAATATTCCGACCCGCCGAGTTCGGGCCGGGTGCGTCCCAGGAGGACGACGACTTCGCCCGCGGCCTTGAACCCGGGCGTGGTCATATGGGCGATGTCGTCGATGATGCCCACGACCCCCAGGACGGGCGTGGGCAGGATCGATGAGCCCTCGGTGTCGTTGTAAAAGCTCACGTTCCCGCCCGTGACCGGCAGGCCGAAGGCCCGGCAGGCCTCGGCCAGGCCCTCGATCGTCTCCTTGAACTGCCCCATGACCTCGGGCTTCTCCGGATTGCCGAAATTCTGACAGTTCGTGACGCCGATCGGCTCGGCCCCGACGCAGGCCAGGTTGCGGCAGGCCTCGGCCAAAGCGATCATCGTCCCGCGCCTCGGGTCGAGGGCGGCGTAAGCGGCGTTGCCGTCCAGGGTCGCGGCCAGAGCCCGGCTCGAGCCCTTGATCCTGAGCACGGCGGCGTCCGCCCCGGGGAGGAGCACGGTGTTGGTCTGGACCATATGGTCGTACTGCCGGAAAATCCACTCCTTGTCCGCCAGGTTGGGGGAGGCGAGGAGCCGGAGCAAGACGTCCTTAAGTCCGGCGGGCCGGGGGAGCGCCTCGAGGTCCGCGGCGGCCGGGGGGGCGTGAGGGGTCCACGGCCGGTCGTACACCGGGCAGCGGTTGATGACCGCGTCCACGGGGATGTCGATGACCCGCTCGCCCTTCCAGGTCCCGACCAGCCGGCCGCCCTCCGTGACCTCGCCGATGACCACGGCGTCCAGGTCCCACTTGGCGAAGACCTTCCTCACCTCCTCGACCCGGGCCTTCTCGGCGACGATGAGCATCCTCTCCTGGCTCTCGGAGAGCATGATCTCGTAGGGGGTCATGCCCTTCTCGCGCTGGGGCACGAGGTCCAGGTCGAAGGAAATGCCCACGCCCGACTTGGCCGGGATCTCGGTCGTCGAGCAGGTCAGCCCCGCCGCGCCCATGTCCTGGATGCCGACGATCAGCCCGCGGTCCATGACCTCCAGGCAGGCTTCGAGCAGGAGCTTTTCCTTGAACGGGTCGCCCACCTGGACGTTGGGCCGCTTGTGCTCGGTCTCCTTGCCGAACTCGGCCGAGGCCATGGTCGCGCCGTGGATCCCGTCCCGGCCGGTCTTGGCCCCGACATACAGGACCTGGTTTCCGGGGCTTCCCGCCCGGGCGTAGAAAATCTTGTCCTTGCGGGCCAGGCCCAGGCAGAAGACGTTGACCAGGGGGTTGGGGGAGTAGCTCTCGTGGAAGCAGGCCTCCCCGCCGACCGTGGGCACGCCGATCGAGTTGCCGTAAGCCGAGATGCCCGAGACGACTCCCTCCATGACCGCCCGGTTGCGGGCGTCATCGAGCGGCCCGAAGCGGAGCGAGTCGAGGAGGGCCACCGGCCGGGCGCCCATGGTGAAGATGTCCCGGAGGATTCCGCCCACCCCCGTGGCCGCGCCCTGGAAGGGCTCGATGAACGAGGGGTGGTTGTGGGACTCGATCTTGAACACCACGGCCAGGCCGTCGCCGATGTCCAGGACGCCGGCGTTCTCCCCCGGGCCCTGGATGACGCGGCGGCCCTCGACGGGCAGCTTACCGAGGTGCGGTTTGGAGCTCTTGTAGCAGCAGTGCTCGGACCACATCACGGAGAAGATGCCGAGTTCGGTCAGGTTCGGCTCCCGGCCGAGAAGCGCGACGATCCGGTCGTATTCCTCGGCCGTCAGGTTGTGGTCGGAGAGGAGTCGGGGATCCATCAGGACAGGCTCTTGACCAGCGAATCGAAGATCAGTCGGCCGTCCTCGCTGCCGAAGACGGCCTCCGAAGCCCGCTCGGGATGGGGCATCATGCCCAGGACGTTGCCCCCGCGGTTGACGATGCCGGCGATGGCGTGCAGCGCGCCGTTGACGTTCGTCCCGTCGTTCACGTTGCCCTCGGCGTCCGCGTAACGGAACACGACCCGGCCCCCGTCCTCGACCTCTTTCAGGACCTGGGGCGGGGCGTAGTAGTTGCCCTCGTAGTGGGCGATGGGGATGCGCAGCACCTGCCCCCTCCGCCCCAGGCGGGTGAAGGGCGTCGCCTCGTTCTCCAGGCGGAGGTGGACGAACCGGCAGAGGAACTTGAGGTTCTTGTTGCGGAGCATGGCTCCCGGCAGGAGCCCCAGCTCGAGGAGTATCTGGAAGCCGTTGCAGATGCCGATGACCAGGCCTCCGCGGCCGGCGAACTCGACGACCTCGTTCATCAGGGGGGAGAAGCGGGCGATGGCCCCGGAGCGGAGGTAGTCGCCGTAGGAAAACCCCCCGGGCAGGAGGACGCAGTCCACGCCCTGGAGGTCGTGGTCCTTGTGCCAGAGGTAAACCGTCTCCCGGCGGACGACGTCCCGCAGGACGTGATAGGCGTCGGTGTCGCAGTTCGAGCCGGGGAAGACGACCACGCCGAATTTCACGGGCTAGGGCTCCACGACCTGCCAGGAGAACTTTTCGATGATCGGGTTGGCCAGGACCCTGTCCGCCATCTCGGGCACGACCCGCTCGGCCTCCTCCCGGGAGAGGCCTTCCAGCTCGACCTCGAACACCTTGCCCTGCCGGACGTCCCGGACGGAATCGTAGCCCAGGGTGTGGAGGGCGTTCATCACCGTCTGGCCCTGGGGGTCGAGGACGCTGTCCTTGAAGGAGACGAGGATCCTAACTTTCATGGCCGAGCACCCTTTCGAAGAGGAAGTCGATCTTTTCGAGATAGGGGTCGAGGGAGAAACAGGCTTCGACCTCGGCCGGGGCGAGCGACCGCGCGACCTCCGGGTCGGCCAGGGCCGCCTCCCTGAGGCTCGTCCTCTCCTCCCAGACCCTGAGGCTGAGGCGCTGGACCAGGCCGTAGGCCTCCTCCCGGGACCGGCCCTTGTCGGTCAGGGCCAGGAGCAGGGCCTGGGAGAAGATCAGCCCCCGAGTGGCCTGGACGTTCTCGGCCATCCGCCCCGCGTCCACCCGCCAGTGGCGGATGATGTCCGTCGCCTCGGAGAGCAGGTAGTCGGCCAGGATGAAGGAATCGGGGAGGATGACCCGCTCGGCCGAGGAGTGGGAGATATCCCTCTCGTGCCATAGGCCTATGTTTTCCAGGCCCGCCGCGAGGTGTCCGCGGACGACGCGGGCCAGGCCGGAGATGCGCTCGGCCCGGACGGGGTTCTTCTTGTGGGGCATGGAGGAGGAGCCCTTCTGGCCTCGGGTGAACGGCTCCTCAACCTCGAGGACCTCGGTCCGCTGGTGGTGCCGCAGCTCGACGGAGAACTTGTCGAGCGAGGAGGCGAGCAGGGCCAGGGCGGCCAGGACCTCGGCGTGCCGGTCCCGCTGCAGGACCTGGGTCGAGACGGCCGCCGGACGAAGCCCGAGTTCGGCCAGGGCGAGCTCCTCGACGTGGGGGTCGAGGTGGATGTAGGTGCCGACCGAGCCCGAGATGCGGCCGACGCCGATTGTCTCCTGGGCCCGGTCCAGGCGGCCGAGGTGGCGGCCTAGCTCCTCGTGCCAGACGAGGAGCTTGACGCCGAAGGTGATCGGCTCGGCGTGGACGCCGTGCGTCCGGCCGACCATGACCGTCTTCTTGTGTCGGACGGCCTGCTCGCGGATGACGTCCCGCAGGGCCCGGGCTTCGCGCTTCACCAGGAGCAGG
>VGJG01000043.1 GCA_016867615.1 Candidatus Aminicenantota bacterium
CCGCTCTCGCCCTTGTTCGGGTCGAACACGGCCTGCATGAGCATGGGCGTCGTTTCCTCGACCTCCGGATTGTTCTTGATGTCCCGCTCCACGGACTCGTCCAGGTAGCGCAAGCCCGTCCCCCCCTTAAGCATAAGGGTGGCCGCTTCGTAGGGACAGCCCTTGGCCGTGACCAGGACCTGGAAGCCCAGGTTGTCGATGTCCTTGTTGAGCGCCGCCTCGTAGCCGCGGTTGAACCCCAGCAGGCTGAGGAGCACCCAGGCCGAGAGCCCGATGCCCAGGACGGTCAGGGCGCTTCGGGTCTTCTTGCGCAAGAGGTTCTTGGCCGCCACCTCGTAAATGCTGATTTTCTTGGCCATGATGCCGTGCCTTTCTCCGGCCGTCCCTCAGTCCGCTCTCGGGCTTGGGAGCGGTCCCCCGGGAGCGGCCGAAGGGGGCAGAAACTTGTTGCCCAGTAAAAATTCATCGATCAGAATGAGGTTTTTCTTGACCGCCCGCAGGATGGCTCGGAAATCATCTCCGGCCTCGGAAGCGGGATTGGTGATGCCCGCCGCGCGGCTCCCGGCAGGCGCGGAGCCCGTCCGGACGTCGTAGGCGAAGAAGTCCCCGAGATTCAATCCGGCGAACTGCCGGCCGAAGGCAGCGTCGCGCAACAGAGAAGCCTGCCGGGATGTCAGCTTCTGGATATAGAATCCCCTGACCGTTCCCTCCGGGTCGACCGCCAGGAAGACCTGCAAGCCTCCGTAGCGGCCCTTCTGGTTGACGCCGTGGATGTAGCCGATGATATTGCCGTCCTTGAGGACGTGATACATCGTGTAGGGAACGTCGATCGTTTCGTATAATCCCTTGAAGGGGTCGCCCAGACGCTCTTCGATGCGGCGCAGCAACTCGCGGCCCCCCCGCCGGTCGATGGAGACGTAAACGGTCTTGTAGCCCGTCGATTCCGGGAACAGCCGTTTCACGTCCCGGTCGGGATCGTTGAGGTCGCAGCCCACGGCGGGAAAGAGGGGCCGGGCCGCCAGAAGAACGAACAGGGCCGCCGCGGCGGCGACGGCACCCCAGACAGGCGAAACATTCGAATCAATTCTCATGGACATCCTCTTCATCTCGTGGACGGCGCCCTAGAAACGCAATCCCTTGTAATAATAGATTTGGACCACGGCCGTCGTGTCTTTCATCTCCCGGTCGTAGCGGACCATGCCCCGTACGGTCCAGTCCGCGGAGACCAGGATCGTGACCCCCCCCGAGATCTGCCATTCCGTCTCCTCCCCATGGAAGAGCGCGACGGGCTGGACCTCGACCTTGAGGCGACTCTCGGGAAAGAGGGATAGTCCCGCCCGCCACATCAGGGCCGCGACCGGACGACCGTCCTTCCTACCGGCGACGACCTCGACGCGGCTTTCCAGGTTGTCCCTTAGGAGCGTCAGGTCGGCCTGCAGGGCGCCGAAGGGATGGGAACCCTCAGACATCCGGTGGTAGCCCATGACCTCCAGGACCCGGCCGCCGCCCGCCGAGAGCCCCAGGCTGACGTTGTCCCGCTCCGGGACGCCCAAGGACATCCTGGCCGCCAGAAAATAGCTCTTCCCGACGGCGAGGGGCATGCCCGACCCCGTCGTCAACGATACGCCGGCCCTCCCCCAGGAGAAGTCCCTCTCCGCCCCCGCGCCCCAATCGCGGTCGAACCCGAACCCGCTCATGGACAGCGGCTGGAGGAGAAGAGCGTGGCTGTCGAGGTCGGCCGCCAGGCCGAAACGCGGGCGGTTGTGCCCGAACCACAAGCCGGCCGGCCCGACCTTCAACTTGAGATAGGCGTTGTAGAGCTGGGGCTCGAGCGCCGGACCGCCGCCCTCGTTCGCCGCCAGCCTGAACTGGACGGCCAGGACGGCCCGGTCGCCGGACGCGTCCGAGAAACGCCGGACGTAATCGAAGCCCAGACTGGGCTTCTGCATCGCCTCATCCCGGTGATGGGAAAAAAAGACGGTCTTGCCCGCCGCGCTCGAAAACCCGGCTACGGCCTGGGCTTCGAGGAAGAAGAGCGTGCCCGAGCCGAGGACGGGGAGGGCGGCCGAAGCGGCGAGGAGCGTGGTCAGGACAATGCGGAAAATTCTAGACATCGAACAGCAGTCGCCCCCGGAACACGATTTTTCCGTCCTTGAGGAACGTCAGCCGGACCTCCCAGTCACCGGGCATGACGATGTTCACCGGCAGGAGATAGTTGTTCATCTTGTTGAGCTTAAACTCCTGCTCGCCCGAGTCGTGGGCGCCCCTCATGGAGGGCATGTCCGAGCGCCCGGTGATGACGAAGGGGGAGACCTTGTTCTTTTTCTTGTCGAAGACCTGGATTTTCAGGATGACCATGCCCAGCTTCGGTTTCTCGTTGAACTCGTAGGTGAAATGAAGGCCTCCGTCGAGCGCGACCCGTTTTCCGGGCCCGGGAAGAAGCTTGAATTCCTCCTCCCCGGCCGTGGTTTGAGGCGGCGCGTCCGCGGTAGCCCGGCGGAGAGCGGAGGGAACGGACAGGAGCCACAGGACAAACAAAAGCGAGATTGCTTTTCGAATCGTCATCGATCTTCCTATATACTACTATTTCTATAGACAATATAATTCAGTGCCGGGGCGTTGTCAACCGGCTCTGGCGGAGGCGGCCTCAGCCGTCGAGGTCGGGACAAGACCGGCCGCCCCGGACCGCGGGGCCGGCTGGTTGTGGGTCCCGCACAACCGCCGGGGAGTTTGAGGGGGCGGCGCAGCCCTCCTCCAGAGGTCAGCGAAGCGCCGAGGGGGGCCTTGACTCCGCCCTGGAAGTGGCCCGTCTCCAAGGATGATTAAGGCAAGGGAATTGTGAGACGGAACGCTAGTCCTTTAATCCCCGTTGCGTCGTCAGATACACCGCGAACGAGGCCAGCCAGTGTCCGCCCTCGTAGTGTTCGCCCGAGACGGCGCGCAGGCCCGAATCGGCATGGGCCGCCGCAGCGGCGAGCAGCGGCGGCCGCCGCGCGTCGCCCGCGGGCAGGCTCGAAGCGACGCCCTCCAGCATCCAGGCGCGGCTCAGGTTCAGGCCGTCGAGGTGGACGAGCTTTCCGTCGGAGGGGTCGGTCACCACGGCCGGAGCGAGCCAGCCGGTCTTCCCGTCCCTCGGGATGCCGGGCAGGAACCCGTCGAGCCAGCCCGCGAACTCATCGGGCGAAAGAACCCTTCTCACCGCGTCCGCCTCAGCCAGGCAGGGCGAGAGGAAATCCTCGCCCGAGGGCTCATAGTTCAGGGGGCCGTTCCGGTCCTTGAGGAAGAAATTCCGCAGGCGCCCCTCGACGAGCGCCTCCATTTCCCTGTCCCCCGCGGTGCGCGCCCAGTCGAGGACGAGCCCCAGAGCGAAGGCCGTCTGGCTGTGCTCGCCCGAGCGCACCGGGAAGGACAGCTTGGGCAGCCAGGACCGGAACCTCGCTGCTGCGGCAGCCTCCAGCGGCGCAAGCGTCTTCGTCCATGCCTCCGCCCGCGGGTTGTCCCATTCCCTCAATTCCGCCGCCAGTTGCAGAAGCCAGGCCAGGCCGTACGGCCGCTCGAACGAGGCGCGGTCCTTGACCGTCAGGTATCCGGTCTCGACGGCGATGTTCTCCGGCGTCAGGCTCCGGCCCAGGGCGGCGAGGGCCTGCTCGGCGAAGGGAGCATGCGGAAAGAGCCGCGCCAGGCGCGCCAGCAGCCAGTGGCCGTGCACGGCCGAATGCCAGTCGAAGCAGCCGAAAAAAGCCGGCGTCAGCTTCCGCGGCGGCAGGACGTCGTCGTCGCCGAGGAGAACGTGGGCGATCTTGTTCGGATATTCCTGATGGACGCACTGGAGCGCCAGAGCGGCGAACCGGCCGGCCGTTTCCTCGTCCAGTTTGGGTTTTTCTCCCGCGGCCGTCGATGCGGCGGCAAGCGCTACAGCCAGTGATACACATACGGCTTGATATGCTTTTGTCATTTCCTTTCTCCCGAGATGATGGTAGCCCCCTCCCGCAAAATGTCAAGCGTTTCGAAGTTCGACCGGCGTCTTGACTTCCGCGCCCGGCCGTCCTGTATAATGGGCTTCCGGTGCGCGATCGTGCCGGCTGGAGGAAACGCGACAAACGGGAAGGAACCGCCCATGAGCACTCAATATTTTTTCGAGGGATTCAAGTCCAAAACGACGCTCGACGAGGAAGAGACAAGGGTTCTGGAACATCTCCAGGAACTGCCCGACCTGGACGCTGCCACGGACAAGGCCCGCGATCTTTTAGAGAAGGACACGAGCCTGGGCTTGACGGTCATCTCCAAGCACAGCCCCACGGGGGACCACCAGGGGCTGAAGTTCATCTTCCGGGATAAAGAGGGGAAACTGGAGGAAGGGGACCTCTACTGGGGCGACTGGCTCTGCCGGGAAGGCTGAGCCGCGCGCTTTCCCCGTCCGTCTCCCCTTCGCCCGGTCCGCGGTCTGGGTTCAACCGTTCCTTCCACAAGTCCGTCTAAACCGTAATTCTGACTCCGTCCGCGAACGTCGAAAAAAGTCGGAGACCGACGCAGGAAACAACCGGGAGGATGAATACCGGATGAATTGAACGCGGCGCGCCGCCGCCTAGGATAACGCTCGCTCAAACCGCGGCCGCGAAGCCGCGGTTTGAGCGGCTGTTCAATTGCGACGGGTCAGCCGAGGATCGCGTCTTTACAGGCTTTGGCCACGCGGAACTTGACGGCTTTCTTGGCCGGGATGGTGATCGTCGCGCCCGTGGCGGGGTTGCGTCCCTGGCGTTCCTTGCGGTGTACGAGCACGAGCTTGCCCAGTCCGGGGACGGTGAAGCCCTCGCCGGCGTTCTTGTAGGCCATTCCTACCAGGGCTTCGATGGCCGCATCAGCCTGCTTCTTGGTGATACCGGCCGCCTCGGCCACGCCAGCCACGATCTGGGATTTGGTCATACCCTTCGCCATTCGCTGTCTCCTTTGATGTCCTTGCGGCTGAACCTGATTGGCTCAACCCCTGAAAGGCACTATATGCACTTTTCAGGGGAAAAGCAAGACCTTGTCAAATATATTTTGGAATTTCTTTGCCCGCCCCCGCGCGCCGAAATCTAGGTCAGGACCGAGCGCAGCCGCGGCCTCCGATAGGAATTCATATCAAGGCGGCCCCGCTTCGAGCAAGAGGTCGGCGGGTTTGCGCCGGGGGTCGGGGCCTTGACAGAGTCGGCTTATAAATATATGAATGTATTTTCATATGAAAAAGCGATGAAAGCCGCGCTCAAGGCCTTAAGGACCCTCTCCGACCCCACGCGCCTCCGCGTCGTGGCTCTCCTGCTGCGGCAGGAACTGTGCGTCTGCGAGCTGATGTTCATTCTGGACAGGGAGCAGTCCCGCCTCTCGCATCAGCTCCGGATCCTGAAGGAGGCCGGCTTGGTGGAGGATCGCCGGGAGGGGCGGTGGATCAACTACCGAATCCCGGACGCTTCGCGCCGAAGCCTCGAGCGCCTGATGACCGAATTCCTCGGTCTCCGGCCGAAGGGCTCGAGGGAGATCGATTCCGACCTGGCGCGGCTGAGGCTCTGTCTCAAGAGGGATATTCGGCGCAGACACTGTCCGGTTTTCGGCCGCCCGAGGAGAAAGGCATGAAGGAAGCAAAAATATTCGCCCTGCTGGCCGCCGTGTTTCCGGCCGCATATTTCATCCCCTTTTCCCGGCCGGCCGTTCAGAACGGAATCAACGAGGGATTGCTCATGGTGCAGGAATACGCCCGCGAGCATGTCCTCCTCTGTCTCATCCCCGCCTTTTTCATCGCCGGAGCCATTTCGGTCTTCGTCCGCAAGGATTCGATCATCAAGCTCATGGGCCCCAAGTCTCCCAAGGTCCTCGCCTACGGCATCGCTTCGGTTTCCGGCTCCATCCTGGCGGTCTGCTCCTGCACCGTCCTGCCGCTCTTTGCCGGAATCTACACCCGCGGGGCCGGCATCGGCCCCGCCTCGGCCTTTTTGTATTCCGGCCCGGCCATAAACATCCTGGCCATCATCATGACCGCCCGGGTCCTCGGCGCCAAGATCGGGCTGGCGCGGGCTCTCGGGGCCGTCGTCTTTTCCGTGGTCATCGGCCTGTTGATGCATGTGATCTTCGGCAGGACCAAAGGCAAGGACGAGAAAGACAATGATTTCGCATCTTCAGAAGGCGAGAAAGACGCACGGCCTTTATGGAAAACGGTTCTTTATATGGCCGTCATGATCGGAATCCTGGTCATCGTCAATTGGTCCCGGGGCGGCTCCGAGGCCGGTTTTTTCTATAACGTCTATAAAGTCAAATGGATCGTCGGCGGGGCGCTTCTGGCGGTTCTTGCCTGGATGATCGTCCGCTGGTTCCGCAAGGACGAACTCAAGGAATGGGTTTTTTCGACCTGGGTTTTCGCCAAGCAGATCTTTCCGCTCCTCATCGGCGGGGTCATGGTCGCCGGATTTCTTCTCGGCCGTCCCGGCTACGAGGGGATCATCCCCAACTCCTGGGTCGCGGGCCTGGTGGGAGGCAACGGTCTCTGGGCCAACCTTTTCGCCTCGGTCGCGGGAGCGTTCATGTATTTCGCCACGCTGACCGAGGTGCCCATCCTCCAGGGGCTCCTGGGCTCGGGGATGGGACAGGGACCGGCCCTGGCCCTTCTCCTGGCCGGGCCGGCTCTCTCGCTGCCCAGCATGCTGGTCGTCCGGCAGGTCTTCGGCACCAAGAAGGCTTTGGTTTACATCCTGTTGGTCATCGTCATGGCCGCAGTGACGGGGTTGATATTCGGCGGAGTTTTTTGATTCCCGGACGACGGGAGGGATCGCTCTTCAAGGAGGCGCGCATGGAAATCAAAATCTTGGGGACGGGCTGCCCGCGGTGTCATGAAGTCGAGAAACGGACGATGAGCGCCCTGGCCGAGCTCGGCGTCCCGGCCGACGTCCGGAAGGTGACGGACATCAAAAAGATCGCCGAGTTCAAAATCTTCGCCACGCCCGGCCTGGTCGTCAACGGCAAGGCGAAGGCTTCCGGCCGCATTCCTTCCCTCGACGAGATCAAACGCTGGATCCAGGAGGAAAATACTTGAGGACCGTCCCTGAGCCGCTGCCAATCGCCGTCGAAAGGAGGCAGGCATGACACCCGAAAACGCGCGGCTGAAGTTCCTGGATCGTTATCTGACCGCCTGGATCTTCCTGGCCATGGCCGTGGGCGTTGCCGTCGGTTTTCTGTTCCAGGGGCCGATCGAACGGTTCAACATGGTCCTGACGGTGGGCGAGCACACCAATCTCCTCATCGCCGCCGGGCTGATCCTGATGATGTACCCGCCTCTCGCCAAGGTGAAATACGAGCTGTTGCCGAAAGTTTTCGCCGACACCAGGATCCTGAGTCTTTCGCTGGTCCAGAACTGGATCGTGGGGCCGATTCTCATGTTTGCCCTGGCGGTGGGATTTTTTGGATTCGCGGCCCCCGCGCTCTTCGGGCCCGATCCGCGATGGGGATCCTACATGGTGGGATTGATCCTCGTGGGCATCGCCCGCTGCATCGCCATGGTTCTTGTCTGGAATCAATTGGCGAAGGGGAGCAGCGAGTACGGAGCGGGGCTGGTCGCCCTGAACAGCATTTTCCAGATCCTCACCTTCAGCGTCTATGCGTGGGTCTTCATCACTATTCTGCCGCCGTTGTTCGGCCTTCAGGGCATGGTCGTGGATGTGACGATCGGCGATATTTTCTTCAGCGTGATCATTTACCTGGGCATCCCCTTCGCGGCCGGGATCCTGAGCCGGGTCATCCTCCTGCCGCTTCGCGGCCGCGATTGGTACGAGAACGTCTTCATTCCGAAGATCTCCCCCCTCACGCTCATCGCCCTGCTCTTCACCATCGTCATCATGTTCAGCATGCAGGGGAAGCAGATCATCCTCCGTCCCCTGGATGTCCTCTGGATCGCCGTGCCCCTGACGAGCTACTTCGTCATCATGTTTTTCGTGAGCTTTTTTATGGCCAGGAGATTCGGCGCCGACTACAGCCGGAGCGTCACCCTGGCTTTCACGGCTTCAGGAAACAACTTTGAGCTGGCCATCGCCGTGGCCATCGCTGTTTTCGGCATCACCTCGCCCATCGCCTTCGCCACGGTCATCGGGCCGCTGGTCGAAGTCCCGGTCCTCATCAGTCTGGTCAACGTCGCCCTGAAATTACGGAAAAGACATTTTCTCTAGTTCCGGGTGCGCGAGGCGAAGGGAAAAAAGAGTCTTTTTAAACCTGAGAAGTAACCCCGCCCGGCCGGAGGACGCGGCTGAAGCCATCGAGATCGTCAACCAGGTCGCGGCCGGGCTTGGGGAAGCCCACGGCAAGGGCATCATCCACCGCGACGTCAAGAGCGCCAACATCATGGTCACGGCCAAGGGCCGGGCACAGGTTCTTGATCGATTGGGATTGGGACGGCGCGCGGGAATCCTATCTCAGGGCCGTCGAGCTCAATCCCAACGTCGCGACCGCGCAGGTGATGTATGCCCATCTCCTATTGATCATGGGGCATGGCGAAGAAGCCCTGGCTCACAGCGACATGATCCCGTGCTGCCCTCTATCGGCTGCTATCGCTGTTACGACGGCCTTCATTCGGAGCCCCGGTTCCAGGAGCTCCTGCGGAAGATGCGTCTCCCCGCCATCTAAAGAGGTGAAGGGGCGGCCAGGCGACCTAGCCGGGGTATTTCCGGTAGAGCCATTCGGCGAGGCCGGCGAAATAATCGAAGAAAGCCTTCCGGTCGAACTCCGCTCTTATTTCAGGCAGCAGATCCGGCTTCTCCCGGATGAGAGCCAATCCTTCTTCCAGCTGAAAGGCCGCCGTCGGCGGGTCGTCGAAGATGGCGTCTTTCCGTCTTGCGTCCTGCCAGACTCTTTCCCTATCCAGGCCGGGATGGAGCTTCGCGATGAAATAGAAATCCACGAAATCCTTGGGCTCCTGGCGGCTGACCATGGCCCCGAGCTTGTTGGAAACGATGTTCCTCAGATTGTCGACCTTGAGGCGCTTGGCGTTCTCGATCTCGGCGGCGGGACGTTCGTCGTCGTTCGATAGGGGATCGCGGACGAACTCCACTTTCGTCTCGTCGATGAGGAAGGAGAGGAAATTCGGCCCCTCCTTGATTTTGGAGCAGGAGCCCTTCCAGCGGGCCCTGATCCAGGGGTCCAGTTCGGACAGGCTCACGGGCTCGAGAGTGAAGAGGTCGAGGTCATCGGAAACCCGGTGATGAAGATAGAAGACCGACAGAGCCGTTCCTCCGGTCAGGAAGAACGAGCGCTCGATCTCCGGATGAGCGAGTAGACTCCGCAGGACTTCCCTGTGCCGGGCCGACGCGTAGTAAGCCTT
>VGJG01000044.1 GCA_016867615.1 Candidatus Aminicenantota bacterium
CCAACTTCCTGCTCCGCATCGCCGGGCTCAAGCCGGACTGGAGCATGAAGTCCTTCATCGACAGGCAGGTCGAGGTCATCCGCCGCCAGGTGGGGGGCGAGCGGGTCGTCTGCGGCCTGTCGGGCGGCGTGGACTCGCTGGTCACCGCCCTCCTCGTCCACCGCGCCGTGGGCGACCGGCTGACCTGCGTCTTCGTGGACAACGGCCTGCTGCGCAAGGCGGAGTTCGGCCGGCTCATGGACCGCTTCCGCCGCAAGCTCCATCTCCGGGTCGTGGGCGTCGACGCCTCCGAGCGCTTCTTGCGCGCCCTGCGGGGCGTCGTCTCGCCCGAGAGGAAGCGGAAGATCATCGGCCGGGTGTTCATCGACATCTTCGATGAGGAGGCGCGCCGGCTCGGCCGGGTCAATTACCTGGCCCAGGGGACGATCTATCCCGACGTCATCGAGAGCAGCCCGGTGCGCGGTCCGTCCGCGACGATCAAGTCTCACCACAACGTCGGCGGCCTGCCGCGCGGCCTCCGCTTCCAGCTCGTCGAGCCCCTCCGGGAACTGTTCAAGGACGAGGTCCGCGCCCTGGGGCTGCGCCTCGGTGTGGACCGGGAGTTCCTCCTCCAGCACCCCTTCCCCGGGCCGGGGCTCGCCGTCCGCACCCTGGGCGAGGTCACGCGCGAGGGCCTGGCCATCCTCCGCGAGGCGGACGACATCGTCCTCCAGGAAGTGCGGCGGGCCGGCCTGTACGACAAGCTGTGGCAGGCCTTCGCCGTCCTGCTCCCCGTCCGCTCCGTGGGCGTCATGGGCGATCAACGGACCTATCAGCGGGTCGTCGTCGTCCGGCTCGTGCGGAGCACGGACGGCATGACCGCCGACTGGTACCCGGCCGCTCCGGCCTTCCTGGCCCGCCTCTCGACGCGCATCGTCAACGAGGTGGCGGGCGTCAACCGCGTCGTCTACGACGTCACGACCAAGCCGCCGGGGACGATCGAGTGGGAATAGATGGCGCCTCGATGCCATCGGCAGGCAATAAACAGAGGAGATGTCTCGTTTGAGATTAGGACGAGGCCGGGGCGGGGAAATGAACAATATGGAGGCTGACAAAGCCTCCTTGAGATCCAATAAAGCATGGCTATGACTCCCGACCGATCTTTCATCCACCTGCACCTCCACTCGGAGTTCAGCGTCCTCGACGGGGCGGTCCGGCTGAAAAACCTCATGGAGGCCGCGGTCCGCTACAGCATGCCGGCCGTGGCCCTGACCGACCACGGCAACATGTTCGGGGCCGTGTCCTTCTATAAGGAAGCCCGCTCCAGGGGCATCAAGCCCATCCTGGGCTGCGAGACCTACGTCGCGCCCGGCAGCCGCTTCGACAAAAAACCCGGGGACCGGGAGGGGCACTTCAGGCACCTCGTCCTGCTGGTCAAGAACGAGACGGGCTACAGGAACCTCTGCCGGCTGCTGACCCAGGCCTACCTGGAGGGATTTTACTACCGGCCGCGCATCGACAAGGAGCTGCTCGCCGCCCACGGCGCGGGTCTCATCGGCCTGTCGTCGTGCCTCAAGGGCGAGGTCGCCGACTTCCTGGGCAAGGGCCTGGGCGAGGCGGCCGAGGCCGCCGCCCGGGAACTGGCCTCGTTCTTCGAGCCCGGGGACTTCTACATCGAGATCATGGACCACGGCCTGCCCGAGCAGAGGGAAGTCAACCCGCTGCTCATCGAGCTCGCCCGCCGCGCCGGCCTGCCCCTCGTGGCCACCAACGACGTCCACTACCTCAACAAGGAAGACGCCGACAGCCACGAGGTCCTGCTCTGCATCCAGACCAACAAGAAGCTCAGCGACCAGGAGCGCATGCGCTTCGGCTCCCGGGAGTTCTACTTCAAGTCCGCCGAGGAGATGTGGGACCTGTTCGGCCACGTCCCCGAAGCGCTGGAGAACACGGTCAAGATCGCCTCGCGCTGCGGGTATGATTTTCCCGCTTCGGCCCATTTCCTGCCCCATTTTCAGCCCCCGGACGGCGTCCCCGTGGAGGAATACTTCGAACGCCTGGCCCGCGAAGGCCTCGAGAGGAAGCTTCCGGCTCTCGAGCGCAAGCGGGCCGAGGGCCGCCCGACCCACACCCGGGAGGAGTACGAGCAGCGCCTGGAGCGCGAGATCCGGCTCGTGGAGGAGATGCAGTTTCCCGGCTACTTCCTCATCGTCTGGGATATGATCCGCGAGGCCCGCGCGCGCGGCATCCCCGTCGGTCCGGGCCGCGGCTCGGCGGCGGGCAGCCTGCTGGCCTACTGCCTGGACATCACCCAGGTCGACCCGCTGGAGTACGGCCTGCTGTTCGAGAGGTTCCTCAACCCGGAGCGCATCTCCCTGCCCGACATCGACATCGATTTCTGCGGGCGGCGGCGGAGCGAGGTCCTGGAGTACGTCACTTCCAAGTACGGCCAGGACAACGTCTGCCAGATCATCACCTTCGGGACGATGGCCGCCCGGGCGGCCATCCGCGACGCGGGGCGCGTGCTCGAGGTGCCCCTGCCCGAGGTCGACCGGGTGGCCAAGATGATCCCCTTCGGCCCCGACTCGTCGATCGAGACCGCCCTCAAGGACGTCCCCCAGCTCCGGGAGCTGAGGGAGAAGAACGCCAAGATCTCCCTCCTCCTCGACGCGGCCCGCAAGATCGAGGGCCAGGTGCGCCATCCCTCGATCCACGCCGCGGGCATCGTCCTCACCCCCGAGCCGCTCGTCCATTACCTCCCCCTCTACAAGTCGGTCAAGGGCGAGGTTACGACCCAGTTCCCCATGCAGGACCTGGAGGCCATCGGCCTGCTGAAGATGGACCTGCTCGGCCTGCGCAACCTGACCGTCATCCGCGAAACGATCGAGGCGCTCGAGCGGGAGAAGGGCCTGCGCATCGACCTCGAGTCCGTTTCGCTCGACGACCCGGAAACGTTCGCCCTCTTCCAGGCCGGCCTGACCGACGGCGTCTTCCAGTTCGAGAGCCCGGGCATGAAGGAGCTGCTGCGGAGCTTCCGGCCCGAGGAGTTCCGGGACCTCATCGCCCTCAACGCCCTCTACCGGCCCGGCCCGCTCAAGAGCGGCATGACCGCCGACTTCGTCAAGGTCAAGAACCACCCCGAGGAGATCAAGTACGACTTTCCCGAGCTCGAGCCCATCCTCCGCGAGACGCGGGGCATCATCGTCTACCAGGAGCAGGTCATGCAGCTCGCCGTGCAGCTGGCCGGCTTCAGCCTGGCCGAGGCGGACATCCTGCGCAAGGCCATGGGCAAGAAGAAGTCGGCGATGATGCAGGAGCAGAAGCAGCGCTTCCTCCAGGGGGTGCGCCGCCGGGGGATCTCCGCGCAGCGCGCCGCCCAGCTCTTCTCCCAGGTGGAGAAGTTCGCCGAGTACGGGTTCAACAAGTCCCACAGCGCGGCCTACGCCCTGCTGGCCTACCACACCGCCTACCTCAAGGCCCATCACGCCGTCCACTTCATGAGCTCCCTCCTGACCTCCGAGGCCGAACGGGGCGCCACGGACCAGGTGGTCAAGTACCTGGCCGAGTGCCAGGAGCTGGGCATCAAGGTCCTCCCCCCGGACGTGAACTTCAGCGAGGTCGACTTCTCGGTCTCGGAGGGCGACATCCGTTTCGGGCTGGCGGCGGTGAAGAACGTCGGCCGGGCGGCGGCCGAGGGGATCGTCGCGGCCCGCAAGAAGCGGGGACGGTTCGCCTCGCCCTTCGAGGTCATGGACGGCCTGGACTCCCGGGTCGTCAACCGCAAGGTCCTGGAGAGCCTGATCAAGGCCGGCGCCTTCGACTCTCTCGGCCTGCGCCGCTCGCAGTGCTTCCATCTGCTCGACGCCATGATCGATTACTCCCATGATCTGCAGAAGGCGCTCGCCGCGAACCAGACGTCCCTCTTCGGCCCCGAGGCGGCGTCGCCGCCCCCCATGCCCGACGAGGTCCGGGGCATGGGCGAATGGGACGAGACGCTCCGCCTGTCCTACGAGAAGGACGCCCTGGGGTTCTACATCTCCAACCATCCCCTGGTCCAGTACGGCAAGCGCCTGCGCAAGCTCACCTCGCACGAGATCGCCGGCCTGGACGAGGAGAGGGACGGCGGCCGGGAAGTGCGGCTGGCGGGGGTCATCGGCGCGGTGCGGCCGCGCAAGACCAAGGCGGACGGCGAGCCGTTCGCCACGTTCTCCCTCGAGGACCTCTCGGGCCGGATCGAAGTGGCCGCCTTTCCCGAGACCTACAACAAGTATTACGAATACATCCGGGCCGACGGACGGGTGTGGATCAAGGGCAAGTTCACGGGGGAGGGCGAAAACCGCAAGGTGGTCCTGCAGCAGCTCATGCCCCTCGACGAGGCCTTCAGCCGCCAGGCCAAGCGGGTCGTGATCAAGGTCTTCGTTCCGGGCCTGGAGGAGTCGGTCATCGGGGAGCTGAAGGAGCTCCTGGCCAAGCATCCGGGCGAATGCCCGCTGTTCTTCGACCTCGAGACGCCCCACGCCCACCGGGTCGTGCTCCAGTCGGGCGCGATCTCGGGCATCGACCTCTCCGAGCCCCTCACCCGCCGCATCCAGGCGCTGCTCGGTGAGAACGCGGTGTACGTGGAATACTGAGATCTCCGCGCGGAACCGGGACGCATTAGAGAGCGCGGCGATTATCGCGTCCTCTACAGGGTCAAACACAGAAAAGACGCCTATGCATGAAGCAGGGCGATCCGTTCAAGGCGGCGACGCGTCGCCGCATCCAAAGCGGTCTCGTGCGACCGCACTCCAAAGCGGCCTCCTGACGCCGCATCCAAAGCGGCCTCCTGCGGCCGCACTCCAAAAGGTTCCCGAAATCTTCCGCCGGACATGATCGGATCACAGCGGGCCTCGTCTTCGCCTGACGGAGAGATCCGTCCGAGGAGCTTGGAAGGCCGAGATCATCGCCCGGGCGCAGGCGCGCCTTGGAGTGCGGCGGCATGACGCCGCTTTCCCCGGCGGCATCACGATGCCGCCCCCTCCCGAGCCGCCCTTCGGCGTCATGACTTGCGGGCCAGGAAGCTTGACGTACGGACTTCGCCGGGGCGGCGCCATGTTAACCCTTTCCTTTTTCCCCGGAACAGCCGATTCGGTGATGAGCATGAACCCATCATCACCGAATCGGCGATATCTTCATTGACAGCCCGCGCCCAATAATGCTATTTAAATGATGTTTTTTCTTTCATTTGAATTCCCATGACCTACAAAGTGATCGTGGCCGACGGCAGCCCTTCCGTCCGCAAGGCGGCGGAGCTCGCCTTCCCGGAGTCCGATTTCGAGCTGTTCTGCTTCGACAACGGGCAGGAGCTCGCCCGCGCCCTGCCGGAGATCGGGCCCGACGCCCTGCTCGTCGGCCTCAGCCTCCCGGGGCTGGACGGCTACCGCGCCGCGTCCCTTCTCCGCGGCCTGAAGGAGCTCGACCGGACCGCGATCTTCTTCCTGCGCGGCGTGTTCGAGAACTTCGAGGCGGACAAGGCCGCGGGCCTGGATTACGAGGACGTCGTGCGCAAGCCCTTCGATTCCGAGGCCCTGGCCGGGCGCCTCAAAAGCCTCCTCGACCGCAGGCACGACGTCTGGAGCTTCCCGGAAGCGTCGGAAGTGGCCGCCCCGCCGCAGCCCGCACGCCCGGCCGAGAGCCGGGAACTGGCCGAGCTCGTCAGCCGGGAGGTGGACCGGGCCTGCGCCGCGATCGAGGAGAGGGTGCGGCGGTCCGTCCTCCAGGAGGAAGCCGGATGCCGCCGGCGGGAGGCCGCGGCCGGGAAACGCGGAGGACGCAAGACGAAGCCATGAACGACCGAACGATCCTGGATAAAGCCTACGACCCCAAGCCCGTCGAGGAGCGCTGGGGGGCCTTCTGGCTGGAGAACGGCGTCTTCACCGCCGACGCCGCCTCCCCCCGGCCGAAGTTCTCCATGGTCCTGCCGCCGCCCAACGTCACCGGCCAGCTGCACATGGGGCACGCCCTGTGCTTCACCCTCCCGGACATCATCGTCCGCTGGCGCCGCATGAAGGGCGACAACGTCCTCTGGCTCCCGGGCACGGACCACGCCTCGATCGCCGTCCACAACGTCATCGAGCAGGCCCTGGCCCGGGAGGGGCTCAGCCGGGAGGGCCTCGGCCGCGAGGCCTTCCTCAAGCGGGCCTGGGAGTGGAAGGAAAAATACGGCGGCATCATCACCTCCCAGCTCAAGAGGCTCGGCGCGTCCCTCGACTGGTCCCGGGAGCGCTTCACCATGGACGAGGGCTTTTCCCTGGCCGTGCGCAAGGTGTTCGTCGACCTCTACAGCGAGGGGCTGATCTACCGCGACTACTATCTCGTCAACCGCTGCCCGCACTGCGGGACGGTCCTGTCCGACATCGAGATCGAGCACCGCGAGCACCAGTCCAAGCTCTACCATCTCCGCTACCCCCTCGAGGGCTCCGGGGAATCGGTGGTCGTGGCCACGACGCGGCCCGAGACCATGCTGGGCGACACGGCCGTGGCCGTCCACCCCGACGACCCGCGCTACCGGGCCCTCCTCGGGCGCCGGGCCGTCCTGCCGCTCATCGGCCGCCTCATCCCGGTCATCGCCGACGAGCGTGTGGAGCGCGATTTCGGCACGGGCGCGGTCAAGGTCACCCCGGCCCACGACCCCGTGGACTTCGAGCTGGGGCGGAAGCACGGGCTGGAGCAGGTCATCGTCATCGACGGCGCGGGGCGGATGACCGAGGCGGCGGGCGCGGAGTTCCGCGGCCTCGACCGCTTCGAGGCCCGGGAGCGGGTCCTGGCCCGCCTCGAGGAGGGGGGCTTCCTGGTCAAGGTCGAGGACTACGCCCATTCGGTCGGCCATTGCTACCGCTGCAAGACGGTCATCGAACCCAACCTGTCCTGGCAGTGGTTCATCCGCATCGAGCCCCTGGCCCGGGAAGCCATCCGGGCCGTCGAGGACGGCCGCATCGAATTCGTCCCGGCCAACTGGGCCAAGACCTACTTCGAGTGGATGCGCAACATCCACGACTGGTGCATCTCCCGGCAGCTGTGGTGGGGCCACCGCATCCCGGCCTGGCACTGCCGCGACTGCGGGGAGATCGCGGTCGCCCTGGAGGAGCCCCCGCTCTGCAGGCGCTGCCGCGGCCGGGATCTCGCCCAGGACGAGGACGTGCTCGACACCTGGTTCAGCTCGGCCCTCTGGCCGTTCGGCACCCTGGGCTGGCCCGAGGACACGGCCGACCTGCGGACGTTCTACCCCACCGACCTGATGTCCACCGGGCACGACATCATCTTCTTCTGGGTGGCGCGGATGATCATGATGGGCCTCAAGTTCATGGGCCGCATCCCCTTCCGCCGGGTGTTCATCAACGGCCTGGTGCGGGACATGAAGCGCCGCAAGATGAGCAAGTCCGAGGGCAACGTCATCGACCCCCTGGAGATGATCGACAAGTACGGCACCGACGCCCTGCGCTTCACCCTGGCCGCGCTGGCCGTGCCGGGCATGGACATCGCGCTCTCCGAGGAGCGGATGGAGGGCTGCCGCGCCTTCGCCAACAAGATCTGGAACGCCTCGCGCTTCGTCCTGATGAACGCCGCCGGCGTCCCGATCGACCGGGCCGCGTCCGCCGCGCCGTCGACCCTGGCCGAGCGCTGGATCCGCAGCCGGTTCAGCCTGGTCGCCGGCGACCTGGACGAGGCCTTCCGCGGTTACCGCTTCTACGAGGCGGCCGACCGCATCTACCACTTCATCTGGGACGAGTTCTGCGACTGGTACATCGAGCTGTCCAAGCCCGACCTCAAGAAGCAGGGGAGCGCGACGCCCGCCGTGCTGGCCGGAACCCTGGACGGCATCCTGCGGCTCCTCCATCCCTTCATGCCCTTCCTCACCGAGGAGATCTGGAGCCGCCTGCCCGGCGCGGGCCCGACCCTGGCCCGGGCCGCGTTCCCCGAGGCCCGGCCGGAGTGGAGGGACGAGCGGGCCGAAGCGGACATGAGGGAGATCCAGGACATCGTCGTCCGGGTGAGGACGATCCGGACGGAGAACAGGGTCCCGCCCGCATCGAAGCTCGGACTCGTCCTCAAGCCCCTTCCGGGAGCGGACCGGACGATCGTGGAATCGGGGCGGGATTACATCCTGTCCCTGGCCGGGTTGTCCGGCCTCGAGGTCCGGGAGGACATCCCCGAGGGCGGACGGTGGCTCAGGGGCGTGAGCGGGAGCTGGGAGCTGGCCGTGCTCCGGGAGGACAGCCTCGACCCGGACCAGGACAGGGCCCGCCTGGAGAGGGAGCTCCTCAAGTTCGAGCAGGAAGCGGCCAAGCTCGCCGCCCGGCTGGCGGGCGAGGACTTCCTGAAGCGCGCGCCGGCCGCCGTGGTCGCGGAGGCCAGGGCCAGGCTGCTCGAGCTCGAGCGGAAGACGGCCAAGACGCGGGAGCATCTCAGCCGGGAGACGCCTTCCTGATCCCGACGGACCGGGGGGTGCCCGGGGAGAGAGCATGAAAATCGGCGCCAAGGTCCTCAATTTCGAGATGTGCCCCTCGACCAACGACCTGGCCCGCAGTCTGGCGGCGAACGGCGAGCCCGAGGGGCTGGTCGTCATCGCCCAGGAGCAGACCGCCGGAAGGGGGACGCGGGGACGGACATGGCATTCGCCCAGGGGAAAAGGGCTGTATCTGTCCGTCGTCTTCAGGCCTCCGGCCGAAGCGGTCTCCCTCCTGCCCCTCGCGGCCGGGCTGGCCGCGCGGGAAGCCGTGTCGCTCGCCTGCGGCCTCGAGGCCGGCCTGAAGTGGCCCAACGACCTCGTCGTCCCGGGGAAAGCGGACAGGAAGCTGGGCGGCATCCTGTGCGAAAGCCAGTGGACGGGAGACAAGCTCGAATCGGCCGTGGTGGGAGTGGGGCTCAACCTGAGGCACGCCCCGGAGGACTTCACCTTCAACCTGAGGTCGCGGGCGGCGTCGCTGCAGATGCTCACCGGCCGCCCGCCCGACGAGCCCCTGCTCGTCGAGCAGCTTCTGGCCAGGCTGGATTTCTGGTACGGGCTGCTGAGGAGAGGGAGGAAGCAGGACATCCTGACGGAATATGAAAAAAGAATGTTCGTCCCGCCCGGCGGGAAGCTGACGGTCATCCATGGCCGGGGCCGGGTGACCGGGCTGTTCCGCGGGCTGGGGCCGGACGGGGGGCTGGTCCTGGCCGCCGAGCGGGGCCTCAGGACGTTCAAGGCCGCGGAGATCATGGACGTGCACTATGAAAAAAAATGAGAATAAGGGCGGGCTGTTGGCCCTGGACGTCGGCAACACCACGGTCGGCGTCGGCGTGTTCGAGGGCCGGGAATTGG
>VGJG01000045.1 GCA_016867615.1 Candidatus Aminicenantota bacterium
GCCCCGGACGGCCAGGTAGCCGATGAAATCGAAGCTCCGGCCCCGGACCTCGAGCCGCACGCGGTGGACCATCCGATAGGACGCGGGCAGAGGGGGAATCGTTGCGGCTTCCGGCTCAGGCGGCGGGAAGGAACGCGGGCCGGGCGTCCGCGGAGCGCAGGCCAAGGCCGAGAGCAGGACCAGGAGGGCCGGGATCCCGGCTCCGGTCCGCGGGGTCATCGGGCCTCCCCGGGCTTGAGGATTCGCGGCGTCCGGAGGTCGAACAGCGCGTCGTCCAGGAGATCGTTGAGACGCTGGCTCCCGAAGCGGATCACGGTCACGTCGCTTTCGCTCTCCCAGAGACTGATGGCCTCGACGAGGAAGCTCTCCGGGTCGATGTCGAACTCGATCCGCGAGAGCAAGG
Source organism: Candidatus Aminicenantota bacterium (assembly GCA_016867615.1). Lineage (GTDB taxonomy): Bacteria > Acidobacteriota > Aminicenantia > Aminicenantales > JAFGAV01 > JAFGAV01. The sequence continues at coordinate 404 of VGJG01000045.1, forward strand.
CCGCGAGCGCCGAGGACTTCGGCCGGAGGACGAGCGTGTGGGTCGGGCCGGCGAACATCTCGAAGGCGAAGTCCCGCAGGGACTGCTCCAGGTCTCCGTACAGCCAGCCAGAGATGCGGCTCAGCACCTCGCCCATCGCCCGGCCGCCGTCCGTGCGGACGCGCCGGAGCCGGCCCTCGGCGACGTCGAACCGTTCGACCCGGCCGTTCTCATCCATGACGATGATCGAGGCGTAGGGCGAGACGAACTCCCAGCGGACGCGCCCCGGGCGACGGAAGAAGAAAACGCCGCGGGAGCGGAGGGTGTCGTCGAAGAGCGCCAGGCGGCGCTCCTGCTCGAAGCGGGCGCTGAGGCTCCTGTTCTCCGCCAGCTTGGCCGACATTTGCTTCAAGAGCCGGCGGGCTTCTTCCTCGGGCAGGGACTTCCGGGCCTGGCCGAAAAGCGGCGCGCCGGCGAGAAACACCAGCCATCCGGCGAGGAGAAGGGCCGTTCTTTTCATCGCCTTTCCACCCGGATCAGAGTGAAGCGGCCGGGGCCTTCGACCCCGGCCACGGCGACCGCCCCGGGGAGAAGCCCCTCCGCACCAGAAACCGCGGACCCCTTGATCCAAGCGCCGCCCGGGCCGGCGAAAACGGTCCGCTCCCTCAGCGAGAGGGCGGCCACGGCCAGGTCGACTCCCGGCCCGGTCGGGAGCGAGCCGTAGACGGGGCTGTAGGCTCCGACGAGGCGGTGTGAGGCCCAAAGCCTCTCATACAGGTTGAACTCATCAGCCCGCCCGGCCGCGGCGCAGAGAAGCAGATCGCTGCCGGCCGCCCGCTCCGCGGCCTCGGCCTCGGACAACCCCGCCTCGACGGAAGCGAGACGGCCGTAGGGGCCGTCTCCGCCGCCGAGGACGAAGGCCGCGCACCCGCCGCGGCTCCGGTACGTGCAGCCCGGGGCAAAGGGCCTGACGTTCCCCTCGCCGCCGCCGAAACGCCGGACGACGTATTCCATGACCGCCGAGCACTCCTCGCCCAGGACGAGGAGGACGCGCTCGACGACGCCCTCCCGGATCCAGTGGAGGGCCGAGAGGAGCGCGGCGGCCGTCGTGTGGCCGAAAGCCGTGACGGTCCGCATCGGGCCCCGGATCCCCAGGGCGAGGGACATGTTCGAGGCGGGAAGGTTGTGCACCGAGTTGGTGAAGGCGAACGACGAGGCGCAGGCGTCGCCGGAGCCGATGATGTCCTCCAGGAAAGAGAAGGTGCTCTCCTGGGGCCCGAGGGCCGTTCCGAAAACGATCCCCGTCGGCCTCCCGGAGGCTTCGTCCGGCCGCAAGCCGGCGTCGCGGAGGGACAGGCAGGCCGCGAGGAGGGCCATCCTGGCCAAGGGGTCCAAGCGGCGGGTCCGGTTGGCCGGGATGAAATCCTCCAGTCCCTCGAGGCCGACCTCGGAGCGTCCGGCCTCCCGCCCCTCCCGCAGAGCGATCCTCAGGGCGTCGACGCCCGCTCCGCAGGCCAGGGCCGTTCCGACGCCGTGGATCCCGACGGGCTTCATGGCCCCGGCCCCGCGATCAGGAGGGCGGCATTGTGCCCCCCGAAAGCCAGCGACGTGGAGACGGCCAGGGTGCGGGCGACCGAGGTCGCCGCGCGCGTCGGGACGACGACGCATTCCGGGTCGGGCTCGCTGAAGCCCAGCGTGGCGGGCAGGCATCCGGTCAGCAGGCCCTGGACCGTGAACACGGCTTCCAGGGCGCCGGCCGCGCCCAGGGTGTGGCCGGTGTAGGGTTTCGTACCCACCACGGTGATCCCCGGCCCAAACACGCGCGCCAGCGTCCGTCCCTCGACCTTGTCATTGGAGTCGGTGGCCGTGCCGTGGGCGTTGACGAACCCCACCTCCGCCGGATTCCGGTCTCCCAGCGCGCGGCGCAGGGCGCTCTCCAGGCCGGATCCTTCGGGATGGGGCGCGGTGACGTGGTAAGCGTCCAGCGAACTTCCGTATCCCTCGACTTCGGCCAGGACCTCCGCCCGGCGCTCGGCGGCGCTCCGGCGGCTCTCGACGATCAGGACCCCGGCGCCCTCTCCCAGGTTCAGACCGTCGCGCCGGGCGTCGAAGGGCAGGCAGGCCCGCTCCGAGGTGTTGAGCAGGGAGGAAAATCCCAGGTAGGTGACGCGGCTGAGCTCGTCCGTTCCCCCGGCGATGACCAGGTCGCACAGGCCGTCCAGGATCCATTCCCGCGCCTGCCCGACGGCGTCCGTTCCCGAAGAGCAGGCGTTGTTGATCGTGCACACCGGACCCCTCAGACCCAGGGCCTCGGACAGGAAAGGCGCCGGGTTGCAGGCCAGGAAACGCTCGACCGGATCGAGGCCGGGCTCGAGGCCTTTCCGGAAACCGGCGTAGAACCCCTCGTCGTTCAGGGTGCAGCCTACCGTCGTTCCGATGCTGACGCCCACCCTGCGGCCACTCAGTTCCTCGGGCGAAAGACCCGCCTGTTCCAAAGCTTCCTCGAGAGCCGAGAGGAGATATTCGAGGCAGGGCATCTTGTCCACGGGCCGCGGCGGGGAGATCTTCGACCTCCTGAAAATGCCGCCGGGGATCTCGAAGACGGGGCTGGGCCGTTTCGGCTCGGCCCGGAATTTCGTCGGCGGGGCCGGCCGGGCCCGGCCGGCCATCATCGTCTTCCAGGCGCTCTCCAGGCCGGCGCCGGCGGCGCACAGGCATCCCAGGCCGGTGACGACGACCCGATTCGGCCTCATGACCCGGGACGATTCTTGGTGATGTAGTCCGCCAGGGCGTCGATCGAGGCGAAGGCCACGTTGGCCGTGTTCCGGTCGCCGATATCCACTCCAAATTTTTTCTGGACGACGACCACGAGCTCGACCGCGTCCAGGGAATCGAGTCCCAGCTTGCTCTCGCTCCCGAAAAGGGGACCCTGGTCTTCTATGTCCTCGGCAACGACGTTCTTCAGCTTCAGCTCGCGGATGATCAGCTCTTTGAGCTCGCTTTTCAGGTCCATCTCTCTCTCTCCTCAGCTTTCGACACCCCGTCCTTGGCGGGGGATGTCCTCTTCCCGCATCCAGATGCCGTGGAAATTATACCACATGAAGGGATGATCGCGGACGTGCCTCTCCAGCTCGCCGACATACCACCGCAAAAGCTCGCGGCAGACCCGGTCTTTGCCGAGCTCCCGTTGCGCCTCGGTCATCCTCCATACGGCCGCCCTGAGGAAAATGCGGCGGGGGCCGGTGCGGGCGGTCAGGAAAACGACCAGGTCGCTGTTCGTGGAGAAGGCCAGATGGTAGGGCAGGATGGGGAAGCCGGCCGGCGCTCCCAGGAAGACCTCGCTCCGGACGGCCGAGGAGCCGTGGCCGCGGTCGCCCATGACGGCCACGATGCGGCCGTGGGTCAGGGCCAGGCTCAGCTCGGGGATGCCGCCCAGGAAGCCGTCGGGCGAGATGACGCGGACTTCGACGCCCGTCTTCCGGAAATCGGTCAGTCCCATCGACTGGGAGTGGCGCTCGCGGCGCCAGTTCAGGTAGACCGGCCTTTTCAGGTAATCCAGGGTCGAAAGGGCCGAGTGCCAGACCCCGACATGGCTGACGACCAGGACCAGGCCCCGGCCCTCCTCCGAGAGCTCCCGCAGCGCGTCCGCGTCCGGAAAATCGATCCTCAGCCCCTCCCTGCCCAGGATGTTGGTCGCCGCCTGGTCGATGAGGCACTGGCCGAAGGCGAAATAGTGCCGGTAGGCCGGCCACAGCATCCTCAGCCCGCCGCGGCCCGGGAAACGCCTCCGGAGATAGGGGGCCGCGGCCCGGACGGCGCTGGGACGGAAGAGGACGTAGTAGGCGATCACCGGGACGAGGACGCCGTAAGCGGGACGGACGCCGAGCTTGCCGATCACCCAGCGGAACACGGCATGTCCCGCCCTGTTGCCGTAGGAATCGCTGGGCGAGCTTCCGGGGGGCGCGCTCCGGCGGCGGAACGGAATCATCCGCCGGAGCACGAGCAGGGTGTAAATCCAGGAGATCCGGGCGTTGTCCTTGAGAGGGCGGAAGTGGGACACCCTCTCCGCCGGGGGGAAATACCGGACCGAGACGTCCACCCACTCCAGGGGCAGGCCGGCCCAGACGGCCCGGACGAGCACTTCGACCTCGAATTCGTAGCGCGACCCAAGGTATTTCAGGCGGGAGAGCGGCCGGACGGGATAGGCCCGGAACCCGCTCTGCGAGTCGGGTGTCGAGACTCCCGAGGCGATGCGGATCCAGAGGTTCGACCAGCGCCGTCCGAACCGGCTGCCGCCCGGGACCCCTCTTCCGAAATCGCGCTTGCCGATGATGACCGCCTCCGGCGCCTCGCGGATCTTGTCCAGGAGCCGGGGGATGTCCCCCGGGGAATGCTGGCCGTCCGCGTCCAGGGTGATGATGTGGCTGAAGCCGCGCTCCTCGGCCCAGCTCAGGGCGCGGCGGATGGCCAGCCCCTTGCCCCTGTTCTCGGGGAAGCGAATACGGTGGACGGGAAACGCGTCCAGGGCCGCAGGGCTGCCGTCGGTCGAGCCGTCGTCCACGACCAGCACCGGAAGGCCCAGGGCCGCGACCCCGGCCAGGACGCCGGACACTGAGCTTTCGTTATTGAAAACGGGGACGACGATCAGCACCCGCTCCCCGGCTGTCCCGTCCTTCACTTCATCCGCTCCGCTTGGCCCGGTAATGCCGGCGCAGCGCCAGGAACGAGCCCAGGTGCCGGAGGAACCGGAGCCAGCTGTCCCCCGAGCGTCCCGCCAGGGCGACATACCGGAACAGGACGTGGAAGCGCTTGTAATAGGCGCGGTAGATTCCCTTGAAATGCGCGGCCAGCTCCTCGGCCGTCAGGTCTTGGGGCGTGAACAGGACGTTGAGGCAGTTGGTCAGCTCCCAGTTCTCGGTGAACGCGCCGTACCGGCCCAGGTCCCTGGTGCAGGACGCCCCGGGGAAGGGGGCGAAGATCGTCAGGTTGAAATCGTCCAGGGGCAGGCTGAGGATGTAATCCCGGGTGCGTCGGATGCTCTCCCGCGTTTCTCCCGGGAGGCCCAGCATGAACAGGCCCTTGACCCGGATCTTGGCCCGGCGGATGAGATGAACGCGCTCCCGGATGAGCTCCAGGTCGGCGGCGTGGGACCGGTGCCTGCGCAGGATCTCCGGGTCGCCGCTCTCGATCCCCAGGCTGATCATCCAGCATCCGGCCCGCTTCATGACCCGGAGAAGCTCCGCGTCCAGCCTCTCCGGCCGGGAGGCGCAGTTGAACGTCAGGGGCAGGCGGGCCCGGATCAACGCCTCGCAGAACGCCGCCACCCTCTCGGCGTTCAAGGTCAGGTTGTCGTCGTAGAGGTTCAGATGGCGGATGCCGAAGCGCCTGTTCAGGTCGCGGAACCAGTCGATGAGATAGGCCGGCGAATGGTACCGGTAGGTCCGGCCGAACACCGACCGGTCGCAGTAGGTGCAGTTGAACAGACAGCCCCGGCTGGTGACGGCGATCGTCGCCGGGGATTTCGGAAAGCTGAACAGGGGCAGCTTGTACTGCCGGGGGAACCCCTTGAGCTTGTCGTAAGCGGGGAACGGCAGCCGGTCGAGGTCGTCGATGAGGCTGGTGTCGCCGCTCCAGGAGACTTCGCCGTTCCGCCGGTAATGGATCCCGCCCGCCGAGAACGGCGGCTGCCCCTCCCGGTTCAACAGGTCCAGGAGGGCGTTCTCCCCCTCGCCGGCGACGGCGAAATCCATCGCCGGGAAGCGGCGCATGAGCTCCGCGCCCAACGAAGAGATGTGGACCCCGCCGAAGACCGTCTTGACCCCGGGGTGCTCCTCCTTGATCTTTCCCGCCAGCCGCAGGGCGTCGAGGAAGCTCGAGGTCGTGGCCGACAGCCCGACGAACGAGGGCTTCTCCGTCCGGATCAGGTCCCTCAGCCGCCCCTCGTCCTGGGGATAGGCGTAAAGGTCGCAGAGAAGCGCCTCGTGTCCGTGCTTCTCCAGCCAGGATGCCAGGGAGCACAGCCCGATGGGCGGCATGATGTTGGCCACCCGGGACATGTCCTTCTGGCCCGCCTCCCAATTCTGACCGTAGGGCTGGACGAGGAGGATCTTGGCCACGTCACCCTCTCCGGCGCCGCCGCGCCTTGAGCATGTGGTCCCAGAGCGGTCCCTTGAGGCCCAGGCGGTGCAGGGCGGCGATCAGCTCTTCGTTCCGGGTCGGCGGATAGATGCGGCAGATGTCCTCTCCGAACGACTGCCGGATGAGGGCGTCGACCTCCTCCCGTCCCAGGCCGGGGGCGAAATAGAAGCGTGCCTCCAGGCCGTCCCAGTCCTCCCCCACCACGCCCTCCTCCAGGGCCAGGCGGTGAACGAGGGTCCGGGGGATGATGCGGATGCCGGTGAAAGCGAAGGCCACGCTGTTCCGGAGGCGGCTGATGTTCTCCAGACCCTCGGCGGCCGTCTCTTTCGTCTCGCCCGGACCGCCGAAGATGAAATAGTGTCCGTTGGCGATGCCCCTGTCGGCGAACAGATTGTTGCTCTCCTCGACGGCCCCCCAGTCGAAGCCCTTGCGCATGGCCGCCAGGGTGGCGTCCGTGCTGCAATCCGAGCCCCACTCGACGCATTCCAGTCCCGAGCGGTGAAGAAGGTCGATCTCCTCGCCGCGCCAGCCCCTCCGGGGGCGGAAAAAAGCCGTCCACCGGCACCGAAAGCCCTCCCGGACGAACCGCTCGGCGATCCCCAGGTACACGTCCTCCGAGTCGTTGAAGACCGAATCGGTGAAATAAATGTACTCCGCCTTATGGACGTCCGTCATCTCCCGGCATTCCTCATAAACGTCCCGCGAGTCGCGGCAGCGGAATTCCTTCCCCTCGAGCAGGGGGTAGGCGCAATAGGCGCACTCGTACGGGCAGCCCCTCTTGGCCTGGACGTTGGCCACGCCGCCGAAGCGGAGATAGTGGGCCATGAGGCTCGCGCTCCGCAGGCAGGAGCGGAAGCCCTCCACGGGCGCATGCTCCGCGGCCATGAACAGCCCGCCGCGCGGCGGAAGCCGCTTCCGGCCGAGGGCCTCGAGGAGAGCCGTGAATTTGCGCTCCCCCTCCCCGACGATGCCGTAATCCGCTCCCGTCCGCCGCAGGAGCGGCTCGGGGTAAAGCGAGAACCCGCTTCCCCCGAGCACCAGAGGCTTGTCGGTCGCCGTGCGGATCCCCTCCGCCAGGGAGCAGATCCCGTCCAGGCTGGACTGGAAATGCCCGCTGTCGCAGTTGTCCAGGTTGCGGATCGACAGGCCGACGACGTCGGGGTTCCATTCCGCGACCCGGCCGAGCGTCCCCTCGAACCCGTCTTGTTGGATGTCCGCCTGCAAAACCTCGTGCCCGGCCTCCTCGCAGGCCCGGGCGATGTAGCCCAGGCCGATGGGATAGACGGGGTAGGGAAAGTTCGTGAAGTTCGCGGAAATCAGCAGGACGCGGGCCATCGTCTATCCCCCCACCCTCTCCCTCTGCCGCTTGAAGGCGCTGATGAACAGCCGGCCCATCTTCAATTCCTGGGACTCGTGCCGGTAGAACGTGTCCCAGGCGTAGTCGTACATCTCCCGGAGCTCTTCGGGGGTCATCCTCAGGGGCCGGAAGACGACGCGGTCGCACGTGTAGTCCTCGTAGCGGTCGTTGAGGATGCGTCCCTCGGCCGCGAGCTTGGCCCGGATGGGGGAATGAGCGAAGGGCGTCAGGATGGTGAACTCCGCCAGGTCGAGCTCGACCTCCAGCAGGAAATCGATGAGCCGCTTGATGCCGTCGACATCGTGTTCGTCCGTGCCCAGGATGACCGTGGCCTCGACCTTGATGCCGTGGTCATGGTAGCGGCGGATGCGCCTGCGGATCGTCTGGGAGGTGTCGAATACGGCCTGGTACACGTACCAGCACCCGGCCTGGTAGGCCAGGTCGAGGACGCGGTCGTTCTCCTCGATCGGATGGCTGACCCACCGCTTTTTCAGGGGGATGAGCGCCCGGAAGAGATCCTCCTCCCAGGCCGTGTCCTGGGCCAGGGAGTTGTCGACGAAAAACAGGCCGTCGTTCTCTATGGACGCGACCTCCTCCACGACGCGGTCGATGGGCCGCGGACGGAACACCCTGCCGCCCAGGTATCCCGTGCAGCAGGGGAAGCAGTTGAAGCGGCAGCCGCGGGAGGCGTGGACCAGGTCGACCATCCGGACGTTCCGGTAGGTGTACGCCCGGCGGTCGAGGATCTCCCTGCGGGCCGTTCCCACGAGCTTGATCTCGGCCGGGCTGGAGAGATAGTCGTAGACGGGCTTGAGCGCTCCCCTGCGGACGTCCTCCGCGACCGCGGCCATGCGGCCCTCGGCCTCTCCGATGAAGACGCTGTCCACGTACGGCCGGAGCTCCCGGTGGTGCAGCATGACGGCGATGCCCCCCGCCAGGACGGGCACGCCGCGCTCCCGGTAGGCGGCGGCGATCCTCAGCGCCTCGGGCAGCTGGGCGGTGAGCATGACCGACAGGCAGACCAGGTCCGGACGGTCGTCGCAGACGAGGTCCTGTACGTTGGCGTCGACGAACTCGAGGCTGACGTCCTCCGGGCAGGCGGCGGCGAAGACCACGGGGCCGTGGGGCGGGAGGTTGAACGGGGTCTGCCTGTCCAGCTTCCTCCAGCGGGGATAGATCAGTTTCCATTTCATCTTCGGCCCCCTCTAGTCTCCCAGGGCATGGGGGATCCATTCCGGGGAGAACAGGCCCAGGAGGTCGTCCAGGCCTCGAACAGATTGCCCGGACGGAAGCTCGAGCCGGCCCCCGGCGCCGATCATAAGCTCCAAGCGATCCTCTCCCTCGGGCCGCTCTTTGGTCAGGAAGAAAACCATCGCCCCCTCGTCTCCGGGAGGCCCCTCCGGAGGCCGCGCCTCGA
>VGJG01000046.1 GCA_016867615.1 Candidatus Aminicenantota bacterium
CACTCCAGCCAGCGCTTCTCGAAATAGTTGGCCTTCTGGATGAAGGGCATCTTGACGTGGACGCCCGGCCTGGTGACCATGTCGCCGATGGGCTTGCCGAACTGGGTGATGATCACCTGGCTGGTCTCGGTGACGACATACAGCATTCCGAACAGGACAAACAGGACGGCGAGCACGAAGCCCGCCAGGAGGATGGTCTTGAGCGAGAGTTTCATTTTTTCACCTCCTCGCCCAGGCTCAGCAGAGGCAGGATGTTCTTCTGGTTCTCATCGAAGATGACCTTTTTGGACAGCTTGGGCAGGATTTCCGCGATCGTCTCCAGGTAGAGCCTGCGCCTCGTGACCGAGGGCGCCTTGACGTATTCCCGGTAGACGGACGTGAAGCGGCTGGCGTCGCCCAGGGCGTTGTTGACCCGCTCCATGGCGTAGCCCTCGGCTCCGCGGATCGTCTGCTCCGCTTCGCCCTGGGCCCTGGGGATTTCCTGGTTGTATTCCGACCAGGCCTCGTTGATCTTCCGCTCCTTTTCCTGGAGGGACTGGTTGACCTCGTTGAAGGCGGGCTTTACGGGGTCGGGCGGGTTGATGTCCTGGAAGATGAGCTGGCTGACGTCGATGCCGATCTCGTACAGGTCGCAGAGCCCCTGGAGCTGGTCCTTGGCCTCGGCGGCGATCCGGGACCGGCCGACGGTCAAGACCTCATCCACCGAGTTGTCGCCCACGATCTTGCGCACCACGGCCTCGTTCATCAGGCGGAAGGTGGCCTCGGCGTTCCGGAGCTTGAACAGGTACTTGTAGGGGTCCTTGATCTTGTACTGGACGATCCACTCGACGACCAGGACGTTGAGGTCGCCGGTGAGCATGATCGCTTCCTCCGCGGCCTCGGGCGTCACGCGGTATTCGCTCACCACTCCGGGGCGGACCGTCCGGAACCCGAACTCCATTTTGAGCTGGCGCTGCACGGGCACCTTGGTCAGGGACTCGATGCCCAGGGGCAGCTTGAGGTGCAGCCCGGGGTCCGTGGAGCGGACGAACTTCCCGAAGCGCAGGATGACTCCGGTTTCCTCGGGAGCGATGGTGTAGATCGAGCCCCAGAGGAGGATGATCAGCACCGCCGCGGCCACGATCAGCTTGAGGATGCGGGAACTGACTCGTGGCAGCAGGGAGCCGACATTAGGCAGGTCTTGAGGCATGAAGCCCTCCTTGAATGGAATTGCTTTTACATAATACCACAGCCTCGCTCCGGGAGGAAGAACGGGGGACGGAATTGCCGGCGCGCTCTTTTCCCTGTACAATCGGGGCCCGACGATGACCAAGGACGTTGACGACGAAAAGTGGATGCGCCTGGCCCTCGGGGAGGCCGAGAAGGCCGAGAGAAGGGGAGAGGTCCCGGTCGGAGCGGTGGTCGTGCTCGAGGGGAAGGTCATCGGACGGGGTCACAACCGGCCGATCGGCGCCAACGACCCCACGGCTCACGCCGAGATCCTGGCCTTGAGGCAGGCGGCGCGCAGGACGGGCAACTACCGGCTTACCGGATGCGCGCTGTTCGTCACCCTCGAACCCTGCGCCATGTGCCTGGGCGCGGCGGTCCTGGCGAGGGTCGGCCGCCTCGTCTACGGCGCCTCGGACCCCAAGCACGGAGCCGTGGCTTCCCTGATGAGGTTCCCTTTTGATAAAATGAACCATCGTCCCCGGATCCGGGCCGGCGTCGGAGCCGGGGAATGCCGCCGCTTGCTCGTGGAATTTTTCAGGGCCAGAAGGACAAAGCGGGCGGAGCGCTGAAGGCCGCGACACGGAGAGGTGTCCGAGTGGTTGAAGGAGTCGGTCTCGAAAACCGATATCCCGAGTGATTGGGATCGTGGGTTCGAATCCCACCCTCTCCGCCAATTTCTTTTCTGGGCAGCCGGGGAAGCAAAGAGACGATGAAAAATACGACCGGCCTCCGGTTCGATCCCGCGCGCCGTGACCGACTGCGGTCGGAAGCCAGGCGGCGCAGGCTGCCGCCGTTCAAGACCCTGAGGCGCCTGGGCCTGGAGAAAGGGGAGACGTTCGTGGACATCGACCGCCTGCGCTCCCTGGCCGGAGAGGCCGGGTTCCGTCTCATCGCCTCCTTGGATGTCAACGACGAGGAATATGCCGTCGTGTTGAAAGAAACCGTTCCGCAAGGAAAAAACGCCCGGATCTCCCGTATGCCGGATGCGGCCCACAGGCGAAAATCGTGACCCGAACGAACGTCGCTCTGCTCGGCTTCGGCAACGTGGGGCGCGCCTTCGTCCGTCTCCTGTCCGAGAAGAAGGCGCTGCTGTGCCAAAGGCACGGGATCGGCTTCGATCTTCGGGCCGCGCTCCGCTCCGCAGGAGGCGTCCTGGCCGAGGCGGGGCGGGACTCTCTCGACCTCGCCGGCCTGGACCGCGAAGGGCTCGCGGCGCATCCGCTCTTCAGGCCCGGTCTGGGCCCGGAGGCCGTATTCGACGGCCTGGAGCCCGGCGTGCTCGTGGAATGCATGTCCGCCCATCCGGATACGGGAGAGCCGGCCCTGAGCGTTCTCCGGGAGGCCATGGCCCGGGGCTGGCACGTTGTGACCGCCAGCAAGGGACCGCTGGCCGCCGACCTATGCGGTCTGAGGCGGCAGGCTCGAACAAAGGGGGTTGTGTTCGGGTTCAGCGGGGCGACGGGCGCGGCCCTGCCCGCTGCGGATGTCGGGCTCCGGAGTCTGGCCGGAGCGGACGTGACGTCCGTCCAGGGAATCTTGAACGGCACGACGAATTTCGTCCTGACACGGATGGGGGAGGGCCTGGACTACGCCGGCGCGCTGTCGGAGGCGCAGCGTCTCGGAATCGCCGAGCCCGACCCCGGACGGGACGTCGGAGGCTGGGATTCGGCCGTGAAGCTCCTCATCCTGAGCAACCTCTTCTTCGATGAATGCCGGAAGCTCGGAGATGTCGCGGTCGAGGGGATTTCGGCGGCGACCGCCTCCGAGGCGCGCCGCGCGGCCGGCCGGGGAAAAAAGCTGAAGCTCCTGGCCCGGGCCGACCGCGCTACGGGAAGGACCGGCCTTCGCGTCGGGCCCGAAGCCCTCGACGCGCGTCATCCTCTGTACGGCGTGGACGGGGCGGAGAAGGGCGTCTCCTTCGCCACGGACACCATGGGCGTGGTGACGGTCGTCGGGGGAAGATCCGACCCGCGGGGCGCCGCCGCGGCCATGCTCAAGGACATCATCCTGGCGTATGGGGACCGGAAGACATGAAGACGGGAGTCGTTTTCGACATCAAAAGATACGCCCTTCATGACGGGCCCGGGATCCGGACCACCGTTTTCTTCAAGGGGTGCCCCCTGCGCTGCGTCTGGTGCCACAACCCGGAGGGCCAGTCGCCTTTTCCGGAGCTCCTGGTCCGCCCCGCCCGCTGTCTGGAGGCATGCCACCTCTGTCTGGAAACGTGCCCCGAGACCGCGGCCTTGAAAGTCCAGAACGTCGTCCGGGTCGATAGGCGAAGGTGCCGCGTCTGCGGATCGTGCGCGGACTCCTGCCCGTCGGAGGCCCTGGCCCTCGTCGGCAGGCGCTTGAGCGTTGAGGAGGCGGCCGAGGAGATCTTTCGGGACGAGCCCTTCTTCCGGCAGTCGGGTGGAGGGGTGACGTTTTCCGGCGGAGAACCCCTGATGCAGGCGGAATTTCTCGCGGAGCTTCTCCGGGCCTGCCGCTCCCGGGGGGTTCACACCGCGGTGGACACCTCGGGCCATGTTCCCTGGATGTCCCTGGAAAGCATCCGGGAGGACGTCGGGCTTTTTCTCTATGACCTGAAGATGATGGACGACCGGCGCCACCGGGAGCTGACGGGAGTCACCAACGCGGTCATACTCGAAAACCTCGTTCGACTCGTGCGGAGCGGCAGCCGGGTGGTCGTGCGTCTTCCCCTCCTCAAGGGCGTCAACGACGGGCCCGACCATGTCGAGGCCGCCGCGCAGCGTCTGAGCCGCCTGGGGGGCATCGAGCGCGTAGACCTCCTGTCCTACCATGCCCTGGGCAGGGACAAGTACGGCCGCTTGAGCCGTCCGGAATGGGCGGCGGATTTTTTCCCGCCCACGCCGGGGGACCTGGAGAGGATCAAAAAGAGGATCCAAGCCTTCGGGCTGGAAGTCCGTCTGGGAGGATGACCGATGACCGAGCGCACCGCGAGGCTGAGGACGCAGAGCCTGGAAACACGGCCTTCGATCTCGGCCGAAAGGGCTCTCATCGTGACCGAGTTCTACCGGGACGGGAGCGGCCCCCTCCTCTCCGCCCCGGTCATGAGGGCCATGGCCTTCCGGGAGATCCTGGCCCGCAAGGCGCTCTACCTCGGGCCGGATGAGCTCATCGTCGGCGAACGCGGACCCGAGCCCAAAGCCACCCCGACCTTCCCCGAGCTGACCTGCCACAGCCTCGAGGACCTGGACATCCTCAACAGCCGGGAGAAGATCCCCTTTCAGGTGTCGGCCGCGGCCCGGGAGATCTATGAGCGGACGGTCATCCCCTTCTGGCGGGGGAGGAGCCTGCGCGACCTCCTCTTCGCCGCGATGAGCCCCGAGTGGCGGGAGTGCTACCAAGCCGGCCTGTTCACCGAGTTCATGGAACAGCGGGCTCCCGGACACACCGTCCTGGACGACAAGATCTACCGCCTGGGATTCGAGGACCTCCGCCGGGACATCGCCCGGCGCCTGGGGGAGATCGACCCCCTGACCGATCCCGAAGCCTTAAAAAAGAGGGAGCAGCTCCTGGCCATGGACATCGCCGCCGGAGCCCTGGTGCGCTATGCCCAGCGGTACGCCGCCCTGGCCCTGGAGAGGGCCGAGGGGGAAAGGGAGGCGGGGCGCAAGGCCGAACTCCTCAAGGTCGCCGAGGTCTGCCGCCGCGTGCCGCTTCATGCGCCGCGGGATTTCCGGGAGGCCCTCCAATACTACTGGTTCGTCCATCTGGGCGTCATCACCGAGCTCAACACCTGGGATTCGTTCAACCCCGGACGGCTGGACCAGCACCTCTTTCCTTTTTACGCGCGCGGGCTGGAGGACGGGTCCCTGACCCCGGAGGGGGCCCGGGAGCTGCTCGAGGCATTTTGGATCAAATGCAACAACCAGCCGGCGCCGCCCAAAGTGGGCGTTACGGCCGAGGAGAGCGCCACCTATACGGATTTCTGCCTGATCAATATCGGAGGCCTCGACCGGGAGGGCGGGGACGGAACGAACGAGCTCAGCTTTCTGTTGCTGGATGTCATCGAGGACATGCGCCTCCTGCAGCCCAGCTCGGCCGTTCAGGTCAGCCGGAAATCTCCCGACGCCCTGGTCAAGCGCGCCGCCCGGATCATCCGCACGGGCTTCGGGCAGCCCTCGCTGTTCAACACCGAGACGATCATCCGGGAGATGCTCCGCCAGGGCAAGAGCCTGGAGGACGCGCGCACCGGGGGAGTCAGCGGCTGCGTCGAGGCGGGGATCTTCGGCAAGGAGAACTACAACCTGACCGGCTACTTCAACCTGCCCAAGGTCCTGGAGGTCGCCCTGCACAACGGCCGGGACCCGCGGACGAAGAAGCGCCTCGGTCCGGAAACGGGGGACCCGGTCCGCTTCCGGACCTTCGAGGAGCTGATGCAAGCCTTCGACCGTCATCTCCATCATTTCGTCGAGGTCAAAATCCGCGGCAACGCCCTCATCGAGCGGCTTTACGCCGACCGCATGCCCGCGCCCTTTCTCTCCCTGCTCATCGACGATTGCCTGGCCCGGGGGAGGGACTACCACGACGGCGGCGCGCGCTACAACACTTCCTATATCCAGGGCGTGGGACTGGGCACGGTGACCGATTCCCTGGCCTCGCTCAAGCACAACGTCTTCGAGACCCGGGCCGTTTCCATGGAGGAGACGCTCGCCGCCCTGGAGGGAGACTTCCGGGAAGCGGAGGTCCTCCGCCAGCGTTTTCTCAACAAGACGCCCAAGTACGGCAACGACGACGAGCGGGCCGATGAGGTCATGCGCCGGGTGTTCGAGGCGTATTTCCAGGCCATTGACGGACGTCCCAACGCCAAGGGCGGGACCTATCGTCTCAACCTCCTGCCCACGACCGTGCACGTGTATTTCGGACGGGTCACCGGAGCCACGCCCGACGGCCGGCCGGCCGGCGAGCCTCTCTCCGAGGGGATCTCCCCCGTCCAGGGCGCCGACCGCCGGGGGCCGACCGCCGTCCTCAAGTCCGCGTCCAAGCTGGACCATGTCCGCACGGGCGGCACGCTGCTCAACCAGAAGTTCACGCCCCATCTCCTCGACTCGGAAGACGGGCTGGACAATCTCGTCCACCTCGTCCGGACGTATTTCGAGCTGGGCGGGCATCATATCCAGTTCAACGTCGTCACCGCCGAAACGCTGCGCCGCGCCCGGGAGCGTCCGGAGATGTTCCGCGACCTCATCGTCCGCGTGGCCGGCTACAGCGACTATTTCGTCGACCTCACGCCGGCTCTCCAGGAAGAGATCATTAGACGGACCGAGCACGATTCGTTTTGACGCCGTATTGAATTCCTAGCGGCGATTTGGTATATCGGAGGGCGGATACGCAATTCGGACAAAGGAGTCCCATATGTTCGAGGCCCATGTCTACCGTCAGAGGCGCCGGAAGCTGAGGACGCTGGTCAAGGACGGTCTGATCCTCTTTCCCGGCAACGGCGAACTGCCGATGAACTATCCGGCCAACGCCTATCCCTTCCGTCAGGACAGCGCTTTTCTTTACTATTTCGGGCTGGACACGCCGGGACTGAACGCGGTCATCGACGCCGACGAGGGGCGGGCGGTCGTCTTCGGCGACGACATCGGCCTGGAGGACATCATCTGGATGGGAAACCTGCCCCGCCTCAGGGACAGGGCCCGCTCGGCGGGCGTCACGCACACGGCGCCGTCGGCCCGTTTCGAGGAGACCGTGCGCCGCGCCCTGTCCGGCGGCCGCAGGGTGCATTACCTGCCGCCCTACCGCCCCGAGGTCAAGGCCGCGCTGTCCCGTCTCCTGGGCGCGCCTGCCGAGGACCTCAAAGCCGGAGCGTCCGAGCCCCTGATCCGGGCCGTGGTCGCCCAGAGGATCATCAAATCGCCCCAGGAAGTCCGCGAAATCGAGAGGGCCCTGACGGTTACGGAGAAGATGTACGCGGCGGCCATGAGCATGACCCGTCCGGGCGTTCTGGAGAGGGAGGTGGCCGGCAGGATGGACGGCCTGGCCGTCAGCGGCGGCTGGGGGACGGCCTTTCCGACGATCCTGACGGTCAACGGCCAGATCCTGCACAACCACGACCACGGCAACATCATGCGCCGCGGGCGGCTGCTGGTCGTCGATTCGGGTGCCGCGTCCGCCCGCCATTACGCCTCGGACATCACCCGGACCCTGCCCGTGAGCGGAACGTTCACCACCCGTCAGCGGGAGATCTATGAAATCGTCCTCGGAGCCCAGGAGACGGCCATCGCCTCCATGAAGCCGGGCGTCCTCTATCGCGAGGTGCATCTCAAGGCGGCGCGCTTCATCGCCTCCGGCTTGAATCAGCTGGGACTGATGAAAGGGGACGTCGAGGACTCCGTGGCCGCCGGAGCCCATGCGCTTTTCTTCCCCCACGGCCTGGGACATCAGCTCGGAATGGACGTTCACGACATGGAGAGCCTGGGCGAGAACTTCATCGGTTACGACGAGCGGATCCGCCGCAGCGAGCAGTTCGGCTTGGCCTACCTCCGCTTCGCCCGGGAGCTCCGCCCCGGGCACGTCCTGACCGTTGAGCCGGGGGTTTATTTCATTCCCGCCCTGGCGTCCCGATGGAAGAAAGAGAAAAAACACACGGGCTTCATCAACTACCTCAAGGTCATGGACTGCATGGATTTCGGCGGCATCCGCATCGAGGACGACGTCCTCATCACGGCCTCGGGCCGCCGCGTCCTCGGCCCGCCGATTCCCAAGAAAGTCAAGCACATCGAAAAGGCCATGGCCCGCTGAGGTTCGGCAAGGATTCCGGGGAGTGAAGATCGCTCTGGTGCAGCAGCGGGCGTCCGCCGACCCCTCGGAAAACCTCGCCAGGGGAAAGAAGGCTTTCCTTCGAGCGGTTGAAGCCGGCGCCCGTCTGGTGGCCTTCGCCGAGCTGGCCTTCAGCCGGTTCCTGCCCGGAGAGCGGGCGACCCCTCTCCGCCTGGCCGCGGCGGAACCTATTCCCGGACCGACCACCGAGCTGTTTTCCGGTCTTTGCCGTGACCACGCGGCCGTGGCCGTGTTGAATCTCTTCGAGATCCGCGGCCGAAGAACGTACGACGCTTCCCCGGTCATAGACGCCGACGGACGCCTGGCGGGCGTGACGCGCATGATGCACATCATGGACGGGCCCGGCTTTCGTGAGAAGGGCTATTACGCTCCGGGTCCGGCCGGTCCCCTGGTCCATGACACGCGCCTCGGACGGGTTGGGGTGGCCGTCTGTTACGACCGTCACTTTCCCGAGTATATGCGGGTCCTCGGTCTCCGTGACGCGGACATCGTCATCGTCCCCCAGGCCGGCGTGGTCGACGAATGGGGCGAGGGTGTTTTCGAGGCCGAGCTCCAGGCGGCGGCCTTGCAGAACGGATACTATGCCGCCCTCGTCAACCGGGTGGGTCGGGAGGGGATCAACGACTTTTCCGGGGAATCCTTCGTCGTGGACCCCTTCGGCCGGGTGACGGCCCGGGCTCCGGGGCGCAGGGAGAGCCTGCTCATCGCCGAAGTCGATTTTCGTCTCAGGAAAAGGTGCCCGGCCGCGCGGCACTTCCTCCGGGACCGCAGGCCGGAGGCCTATCGACGTTTCGGCCTCGCACGGAAACGTTGAGCCTGTTTCCGCCTAGCGGCAGGTGCCGCACGATTTCGATGTGCAGGTTCCGCAGGAGCTCGAGGACGATACCAGACGGCTGCTTCCCCCGCCGATTCCGAAGGACGAAAAAAGCTTCTCTACGTCCCGGCTTTGGCAGGAGCGGCAGAGGACGCTCTTCTCCTCCCCCAGGCGGACCAGCGCCTCGAAGCGGCAGCCGCATTGGCGGCAGGAGAACTCGTAGAGGGGCATGCGCGGCGGGTGTCAGCTTTTGACCAGGGCGACGGCCTCGATCTCGACCAGGACATCGCGCGGCAGCCGGGCGACTTGGACGGCGGCCCGGGCGGGGTAGGGAGCCGGAAAAAACTCCTGGTAGACGGCGTTCATGCGGTTGAAATCGTTCATATCCTGGAGAAAAACCGTCACCTTGACCGCCTCGGACAGGGAGCTCGAAGCC
>VGJG01000047.1 GCA_016867615.1 Candidatus Aminicenantota bacterium
CGGCCGCGTGGCGGAAAACCTCGTCCTGGACAAGACGACCACGGGCGCGGCCAACGACTTCGAAAAGGCCACGGAGATCGCCCGCAAGATGGTCTGCCGCTGGGGCATGTCCGAGCTCGGGCCCCTGGCCTTCGGCGAGCGCGACGACCTCATCTTCCTCGGCCGCGACCTGGCCGTGAACAAGAACTTCAGCGAGCGGACGGCCGAGCGCATCGACGACGAGGTCAAGAAGATCATCCTCCGCAATTTCAACCGGACCAAGACGATCCTCGCGGAGAACAAGGACAAGCTCCTGCTCATCGCCGACGCCCTCCTGGAGAAGGAGGTCCTGAGCGCCGAGGAGATCGACGACCTGATCAAGAACGGACGGGCGGCGGCTTCGGCGCCTTCTTCATCCGCGGCGGCGGCCGGGCCGGCACCGGTCGTGGCCTGGGCCCCGCCGCCCCCCGGCCCGGGGAGCGTCCCCGCCGGGAAATCCAAGGCCAAGTCCGACAAGGAGAGCGGACGCAAGAACAAAGAATAGACGCCAAGGTGAAAAGGACAGCACAACTCCGGCTGCGCGGCGCGATCCATCACCTCGGCGTCCGGACCTGGCTCATGGGCGTGATCAACGTCACGCCCGACTCCTTCTACGACGGCGGGCGGTTCCTCGACCCGGGGCGGGCCGTGGAACGCGGTCTGGAGCTTGTCGAGCAGGGCGCGGACATCCTGGACGTGGGGGGCGAAAGCAGCCGCCCCGGCTCCGACCCCGTCGCCGAGGAGGAGGAGATGCGGCGCGTCCTGCCCGTCCTGCGCGGCCTGCGCGGCCGGAGCAAGGCCTTCCTCTCGATCGACACCACCAAGCGCCGGGTCGCGGAAGCGGCTCTCGACGCGGGAGCGGACATCATCAACGACATCTCCGCCTTCCGCTTCGACCCGTCCCTCCTCGATCTCGCCGCGGCGCGCGGAGCGGCCGTGGTCCTGATGCACATGCTCGGCCGCCCCAAGACCATGCAGCACGCCCCCTCCTACGGCGACGTCGTGGCCGAGGTCAGGACGTTCCTGGAGGAGCGGGCGGCGGCCGCGCGCGAGGCGGGCGTCGCCCGGGAGAGCGTCGTCCTCGACCCGGGGATCGGATTCGGCAAGAGGCTTGATGACAACCTGGCCTTGATCAACAACCTGCCCGCGCTGGGGGAATCCGGCTATCCCCTTCTCGTCGGGCCCTCGCGCAAGTCCTTCCTGGGCGCCCTGCTCGACCTCCCCGCCGAGGAGCGTCTGGAGGGCACCCTGGCCGCCGCCGTGCTGAGCGTCGTCCGGGGCGCGCACGTCCTGCGCGTGCACGACGTCCGGGCCGTGAGCCGCGCCGTGAGGACGGCGGAGGCGGTTCTGGCCGAGGGGCGCGAAACCGGGAGCCGGGAGCCGGGCGCGGCGGAGGAAAGCGAGGCGCGGCATGCCGGCTGACATGCTCCGGGCCCTGTCGCACGCCAAGCTCCTGGACCTGGCGGACATCCTGCTCGTGGCCTTCATCCTCTACTCGTTCATCCGCCTCATCCGCGACACGCGGGCCTACCAGATGGCCATCGGGCTGGGCATCGTCGGCCTGATGTTCATCCTCACCCGCTGGGGAAACCTGGTCACCTCCCACTGGCTGATCAAGAACTTCATCACCTATCTCATCATCGCCATCATCGTCCTCTTCCAGGGCGAGATCCGGAGGTTCCTGACCGGAATCGGCTCCGGGACGCTCCGCCGCCCCCTGACCCTGACCTCCTTCCAGCACAAGATGCCCGAGCTGTTCCTGGCCGTGGAATACATGTCCCAGCGCCGGATCGGCGCCCTGATCGCCCTGGAAAAGGGCATCTCGCTCAACAGCTTCATCGAGACCGGCACGCGGGTCAACGCCGACCTGAGCAAGGACCTGCTGGTCGGCCTCTTCTTCCCCAACTCCCCACTCCACGACGGGGCGGTGGTCGTCCAGGGCGACCGGATCGCCGCGGCCGGCTGCCTCCTTCCCCTGCCCGCCTCGCACCACCTCGGCCCCGAATTCCAGACCCAGACGCGCCACCTGGCCGCCCTGGGGCTTTCCCAGGAAACCGACGCGGCCGTGGTCGTCGTCTCCGAGCAGACGGGGACCGTGTCGGTGGCCATCCGGGGAAAGATCGAAAAAATGGCCGGCCGGGACGAGCTAAAGAACAGGCTCATGGGATACTTCCAAAAATGATCGGCAAGCTGCTGCACAAGGTCTTCATCCGCAACTGGGGGCTGAAGCTGTTCTCGCTCTTCCTGTCGGTGCTCCTGTGGCTGCTCCTCGTCCCCGAGGAGAAGGTGTTCAACGAGCGGACGCTCACCCTCCAGCTCGACCTGTACTCCGTCCCCGAGCGCGTGGAGCTCATCGAAAAGGACGTCTCGACCGTGGAGGTCACGCTCCGGGCGCCGCGGCGCCTCCTGGACCAGGTCGGGCCGGCCAACGTCTTCGCCCGGCTCAACCTGGAGAACGCCTCGGTCATCCAGGAGGAATACCCCCTCAACCCGTCGATCATCAGCGCCCCGAGCGGAGCGCGGGTCATCCGGGTGAACCCCAACAAGGTCCGCCTCCGCTTCGAGCCGTCCCGGGAGCTGGAGCTCGAGATCGAGGCGACGATCGTCGGCCAGGTCCGGAGCGGATACCGGCTGGAGAGGGTGGAGGTCATGCCGCCGCGCGTCCCCGTCCGGGGACCGGAGAGCAAGGTCCGGGAGCAGGACAAGGTATTCACCATCCCCATAGACGTCTCGAACCTGACCCAGACGACGGAGCTGCGGGCGGACCTCATCCTGCCCCGAGCCGAGACCCGGGTGCCCACCCAGCAGACCTCCGTGCGCGTCAGGCTGGTGATCGTCGAGGACGGCCGTCCCGAGGCCCAGCGGGGGAGAGAGACTCCCAGGTAGACGGCCGTACATGCCCAGGCTCTTCGGGACGGACGGCATACGGGGCCAGGCGGGCGGTTTCCCGTTAGACGACGGCTCCGTGTTTTCCCTGGGGCGGACGCTGGCCGAGTCCCTGCGGCGGAGGCGCCTCGAGCCGAGGGTGCTCGTCGGCCGCGACACCCGCGAGAGCGGCCCCCGGATCGAGGCCGCGCTGACCGCCGGGATCCGCGCCGGTGGAGGCTCGGTCGCCGCCGCGGGGATCATCCCCACGCCGGCCGTGCCGGCGCTCGTCCTGCGGAGAGGGATGGCCGCGGGGGTCATGATCTCCGCCTCCCACAATCCTTACCGCGACAACGGCCTGAAGTTTTTCGACGCGCGGGGCATGAAGCTTGCCGAGGAGTGGGAGGACGAGCTCGAACGCGGCCTTGCGGACGCCGCCCGGGACCCGGAGGCCGTCGGGGCGGAGAGACGCGGAGAGGCCGAAGGAGGCTTCCCGGGGGCGTCGCCCGATCCGGCGCGGCCGGCCGCCCCGGTGTCGGGTATCCCGGAGGCTTCGTCCCAAGCGGGCCCGGCGGCGGATTACATGGATTTCCTGCTCAGCCGGTTCAAGGCGACGCCCGGCGGACGGAGGCTGCGCCTCGTCCTCGATTGCGCCAACGGCGCGGCCTATGACCTGGGGCCGCGGCTCTTCCGCGGGCTGGGGTTCGAGGTCGAGACCATCGCCTGCCGGCCGGACGACCGGAACATCAACGAGGAGTGCGGGTCGCAGCACCCCGGGCGCCTGGCCGCGAAAGTCGTCGAGAGCGGAGCGGACATGGGGATCGCCTGGGACGGGGACGCCGACCGGGCGGTGTGGGTGGACGAGAAAGGCCGCGCGCTGAACGGGGACCACACCCTCTATGTCCAGGGCCGGCGGCTGAAGGAAGCGGGACGGCTGGCGGGCGATGTCGTGGTCGCCACGACAATGAGCAACATGGGGCTGGAGAGGGCGCTGGGGAGGATGGGCGTGCGCCTGGAGCGGACGCGCGTCGGCGACAAATACGTCCTGGAGAGGATGCGGGAGCTCGGCGCCGCGCTGGGGGGCGAGCGGTCGGGCCACACGATATTTCTGGAGGACGGCCCGGCGGGCGACGGCCTCCTCACCGCCCTCAAGATGGCCGAGGCGCTCGTCGAGAGCGGCGGTCCGCTGTCGGCACTCGTCAAAGGGCTGGACGAATATCCCCAGGAGCTGGTGAATGTCCCCGTGGCCCGCAAGCCCGACCTCGAGACGGTGCCCGAGGTCCGGGAGGCGCTGGCCGCGGTCCGGGCGGAGCTCGAGGGCCGCGGCCGGATCGACGTCCGCTATTCCGGCACGGAGAACGTGGCCCGGGTCATGGTCGAGGCCGACGACCCGGAGCTCGTCCGGCGCTGCGCCCGTCGCGCCGCCGCCGCCCTCGCCCGCAATCTGGGGGCGTGAAACCCCTTTCCTCCAATTCGTTTGGGCCTGCGGCGGCACGACGCCGCTTTGGAGTGCGGTGGCATGAAACCGCTTTGGAATGCGGCGGCACGACGCCGCTTTCAATGCGGCCTCATGAGGCCGCACTCCAAAAAAGTACGCCGGTCGGTTTCGGTCGGCTGTTGGATTGTGAAATGGGGGACACAATACCTATTTCCCAATAGGAATGATAATGCTCTAATGGGTGAAATAGGTATTGTGTCCCCCATTTAAAAGGGCTAGAGTGGAGGGAGGAGGAGAGGATGAGACTCGCGGTCAATGTCGACCATTTCGCCACGCTGCGCGAGGCGCGCCGGGCCGGTGAGCCCGAGCCGGTGCTCATCGCCCTTCTCGCCGAGCAGGCGGGCGCCGAGGGCATCGTCTGCCACCTGCGCAGCGACCGCCGCCACATCAAGGAGCGCGACCTGCGCCTTCTGCGCCAAACGATCAAGACCAAGCTCAACCTGGAGATGGCCGCCACGGCCGACATGCTCAAGGTCGCCCTGGAGGTCAAGCCCGACGTCGTCTCCCTCGTCCCGGAGCGCCCCGCTGAGCTGACCACCGAGGGCGGGCTGAACGTCGTCGCCGGACGCAGGGGGCTGGCCGCCTTCATCCCCAAGCTCCTGAAGGCAGGCATCAGGGTCAGCATCTTCATCGACCCCGACAAGTCCCAGATCCTGGCCGCGTCCGAGCTCGGCGTGCCGCTCGTCGAGATCAACACCGGCCCCTACGCCGAGCTCAAGCCCGGCCGCCGCCGGGACAAGGCCCTGGAGGAAGTCCGCCGGGCCGCCGAGTTCGGTCTCGATCGCGGACTGGAGGAAGTCCATGCCGGCCACGGACTGGACTACGTCAACGTCGCTCCCGTGCTCGACATCCCCCACATCTCGGAGCTCAGCATCGGGTTCTCGATCGTCGCCCGCTCGGCGACGGTCGGCGTCGGCCGGGCCGTCAGGGAGATGGTCCGTCTCCTCCGGCGGAGGAGATGAGGGGCGGCGGCATGAGCGGGGACATCCGGATCGACCTCTCCCGCCTCCGGCGGGACATCGAGGATCTCGGCCGCATCGGCTGCGACGTCTCGGGAGGCGTCTCCCGTCCGTCCTTCAGCCCGGCCGACCTCGAAGCGCGCGCCTGGTTCAAGGACCGTCTCGCCTCCGCGGGCCTGGCCGTCCGCCAGGACGGCGCGGGCAACATCTTCGGGCGGCTGGGCGGCGAGGGGCGGCCGGTCATGACCGGCTCGCACATCGACACCGTCCTCAACGGCGGGATGTTCGACGGCGCGGCGGGCGTCCTGTCCTCGCTCGAGTGCCTGCGCCGCATCGGGGAGGAAAAAGCCCGCCTGGCGAAACCCCTGGAAGTCGTCTCCTTCACCGACGAGGAGGGCAACCTGTGCGGCGATTTCCTGGGAAGCCGGGCCTTCACCGGGCAGCTCAACCGCGCCGAGGTCGAGCGAGGCCTGACCCAGCTCGGCCTCCCCCTGGCCGACATCCTCCAGGGCACGGAGTTCTCCCTGGAGAGCATCCTCGAGACGAACGCCTCCGCGGCGCCCGCCGTCGAGGCCTTCCTCGAGCTCCACGTCGAGCAGGGGCCGACGCTCGACGACGAGGGCGTCCCGGTGGGCATCGTGGACCGCATCGCCGGCAAACACTACCGCCTGTGCTCCTTCCTGGGGAAGGCCGGACACGCCGGCACGACGCCCATCGAGCTCCGGCAGGACGCCTTCCTCGGCCTGGCCGACTTCGCCCTGCGGAGCACGCAGCACGTCGCCACGCGCCACTACGGCAGCTTCGTGACGATCGGCCGGGTCGCCGTCCGTCCCGGCGCGTTCAGCATCGTCCCCGGCCAGGCCGACTTCACCCTCGAGTTCCGCAGCGCCTCCCCCGGGACGATGGCAGCCTTGGAGACCGAGCTCTTCGCCCTGGCCGAGGATATCGCCCGCACGCGCGGCCTGGCCTTCGTCTCCAAGGTCGTGGACGCCACGACGCCCCTGGCCGTCGCGCCGCGCATCCTCGACGTCCTGACGGAGGAATGCGGCCGGCTGGGATTTCCTTTCCTGAAATTAACGAGCGGCGCCGGGCACGACGCCCAGATCCTGGCCGCGGCGGCCGACTCGGGGATGATCTTCGTCCCCTCGCCCGACGGCCTGAGCCATTCCCCCAAGGAATGCCTCCGCTGGGACGACCTGGAAAAAGGGGCCAACCTGCTCCTGGCGTCGCTCCTGCGGCTCGCCGCTTGATTCTTGAGTCCTCTCGGGCGCCGATTCCAAATCGGATCCTGACAATCGCCCCGGCGCAAGCGCGCTCTGGAGTGCGGTGGCACGACGCCGCTTTGGAGTGCGGTGGCATGACACCGCTTTGGATCGCGGCGGCACGACGCCGCTTTAAAAAACGGCCTCATGAGGCGGCAATCCAAAATAGACCCTCGCCGCCGCGATGAACCGCATGGAAGCGCAAGCGCGCTCTGGAGTGCGGCGGCACAACGCCGCTTTGGAGTGCGGTGGCACGACACCGCTTTAAAAAGCGGCCTCATGAGGCCGCACTCCAAACAAAACTCCGGCCGTCACTCCTCGCCCGAGGGGCGGAAGGAGCGCGCCTTCTTTATCTCTCCGCGCTTCTTCTTGTCGGCCAGCATCTTTTCCTTGGCCCGCTTGGAGCGCTTGCGCTTCTGCCGCCGGATCTTGGCGATGCGCTGCTCCTCCTCGCTCTTGCGGCCCAAAATCATCCGCTCAATCTTGTCGGCCAGGATGCGGCGGGCGTAAAAACGGTTGAGGGCCTGGGAACGCTCAAGCTGGCACTTGACCTCCGTCCCCGTAGGCAGGTGTTTGAGGTAGACGCAGGTGGCCACCTTGTTGACGTTCTGGCCTCCGGCCCCGCCGGAGCGGACGAATTTTTCCACGAGGTCGGCCTCGCGGATGCCGAGGCTCTCCATCCTCAGCCGGAGAGCCTCCTCCTTGTCCGGCCCGACGCCGAAGAAGGCCATGAGGCTCACCGGATGCGCTTCAGCGCCTCGTCCACGGCCTCGAGCATCGGCAGGACGGAGATCTTGGAGCCGACGGCGCGCTCCATCCACAGCTGGGGGGCGAGTCTTCCCTGGGCGCACATGCGCTCCATCTCGGCTCCCAAGTTCTTGCCCTCCAAGTACCGGCTGATCTGGAACTCGATGACGTGGCCGATGGGGTAATCGGGCAGGTAGAGGGCGCTCATGAGCATATGGGAATACACGGCCAGGATGGGCTGGTCCTTGATTCCGAAGACGCCGGCGAAATATTTGTTCCAGACGTCGCGGGCGATGGCGTTCACCGCCTCGCGGAATTCGGCCGGCCCGGCCTCGGGATGGCCGTACAGCCAGTTCCAGGCGTACATGTCCACGAGGGCCACGGCCATGATCTCGTAGGCGTTCCAGAAGGATTCCAGGGCCTTGAGATGGGCGGCGTTCGGGTCGTCGATCTTGAGGCCGAGCAGCTCGAGGTCGCGGTCCTGGAAGACGTAGGCGAAAGCCTCGGTGAAGGCGTTGTTCGGCACGCCGCGCATCATGTAGGAATCGACCTTGTGCAGGGTGAACGTCTGCTCCACGGTGTGGCCGAATTCATGGACGGCGATGTTGAAGCCCTTGTAGTCCATGCCCCGCTCCCCGAAGCGCGTCCGCAGCCGGGCTTTGTCCGAGGTCATCTCCGCGCCGGCGGCATGGCCCGCGCCGCGGGAGGGGTCGACCTGGATGCGGGGGGCGAGAAAATCCGCCTGCTCCCTCGAGAATCCGAGCCTCAGCAGGATGTCGCCCAGTCCGCCCTGGAACGACGTCAGGTCGGGATAGCGGGCCGCGACCAGCTTGTTGAGCTCGTCCTCGGGAACCGTCCCGCCCGCCTTGAAGCCGCCGTACCAGATGTCGAAAGGCTGGAGCGGACGGCCAAGCCTCTTGCGGATGAGGGCCGCCACCTTTTTCACCTGCGGCGAGGAGATGAAGTCCGTAAAAAGTTTCTCGACTTCCTTCTCGGGGATCTCCCGGTCGATCTCGAATTTCCGCCTGATCTGGGTCGGCGTGTCCGGATAATAGGGGTCGAGCTTTCTCATCGCCCGGAAGACATCGAGCCAGATCTTGTAGCGGGTGTCCGGCTCGGCCGCCGCCGTGACGGCTTTCCCGTCCTTATAGACGACGTTCCGGAAGGGATCCCACTGAACGCCGGGGTTGTTGACCACGACGCCGGGGATGTCCTGCTTCACGATGCGGAGCATGACCTGGTAGAGCATCTTCTGCTTCGCCAGCCCCTGCGGGTCGTTGTAGCGCGACTTGAGCTCGTCGCGGAGGTTCCAGTGGGTGATGAGCCTCAGGTCCTCGGGGAAATGCGTTTTCAGCCGGTCGTCCACCAGGCGGCCGGCGAAGATGTTGTAATCGGCGATGTAGGCCTCGGCCGCCGTCCAGGCTTGCGAGACTTCCTGATAGACGGAGGCCGGAACGCGCGAGGTGAACAGGTCGCCCGCCCGGGCCATGGCCCACTCGCCCCGGCTCCAGCCGGGCCCGAGCGTCGTCTTCTCCTCGAGGGAATAATGGGGGAAGTTCAGGGCGACGATAAAGGCGACCTTGTTGCCGAACAGGTCCTCGGAGAGATGCGCCGCGGGGCTGTAAGCGCCGAAGATCCTGTCCAGGGGAAGGATCTCGCCCCAGTCGAGGTCGAGCGGCCGCTTGAGGTCGAGGGCCATCTTGTTGAAATGGCCGAACAGGACCTCGAAATGCAGCTCCAGGCGCTTGAGGCTCGCCTCGAGCGCGGCCCGGTCGGCG
>VGJG01000048.1 GCA_016867615.1 Candidatus Aminicenantota bacterium
GCCCGGGCCGACCCGGGGGGGGGGGTCGGCCCGCGGCCGGACCCCTACGAGCCCGGGGGCGACGAGGTTTGCGATTTTCCCGAGGAGGAGGAGCTCGTCCGGGAATTCCTGAAGACCGGCGCCCGGATCTTCGAGTCCCGGCTTTCGCCCTTCCACACGGGCTCGATCTCGGTCCGGGGCGTGAAGGAGCTGCTCTACGCGCCCAAAGCTTCTATGCCCCGCGGGCTGCCCGGGCCGCTGCTCAAAGTTCCCCTCGACCCCGGCCCGGGGGAACCCTTCGAGCTCGCCCGCCACAAGGAGATTTACGCCTCGAGCGATTTCCAGACCCTGCTCCACTGCTACGTCCCGGAAGCCGAGGCCCAGGCGCATTTCGTCCCGCCCGGGGGCACCCGGCCCCTGGAGCGCATCACCGCCGTCGACGCCGAGGGCGGGTTCCTGTATCTCGTCGTGCCCGTCGTTCCGGCCGCGACGGAGACGGACACGCTCGTCCGGCTGCTGTTCGATTACAAGATGGTCGTCGTCCGGGGGGGCGGCGTGTGGGCCGCGGGCCACCAGTCCCTGTCCGAGGTCCTGCATCACCCCTCCTCGATCCGGGAGATCTGTCTCTACCGGATCGGCGCCCTCGAGCGCGGGCTCGATCTCGGCCGTATGGAGCCAGAAAAAGCGAAGCGGTGGTAGTTTGGCGCCTCAGCCCTGCTCGCTTCCTCGAATACATGGAGCCCGAAAAAGCGAAGCGGTGATAGTTTAGGGCCGTCGACGGCCGTCTCCGGCCTGACGAGGGTTTCCTAAGCATGGTTGGGACAGCGAGCAGGACTTCGCCGCCGGGCGCGGTTCCAATCGCCAGGGAAATCCGCGGCTACTCCGCGGCGTCCTTGATTTTCCGCGCCAGGAATTCGGCCGCGGCCGCGGTGTCGAACGGCCAGGCGTAGACGAAGCGGACGGCGGGATGGCGCGCTTGGGCCCGGGCGATGGCGGCCGGGATATCGCGCTCGGAGTGCCCGCCGCCGCGGGTCATCATCGGGGTTAGGACGACGACCCGCTCCGCCCCCGTTCCCGCGGCCCGGTCGAACGTCTCGTCGAGGTCCGGCGCGCAGAATTCGTTGAACCCCAGAAGGACGGGCAGGCCGCAGGCCTTTTCCAGAGCCGCCGCCAGCTCGCGCGAGCCCGTCCAGAAGGGGTCGTTCGTTTCGTTGCGGGGGAAGGCTCTCATCCGCGCCTCGAGCTCCCGGAGCCGCGGCGAAGGCTCGCCGGAGTGCGGGTGATGATGCTCCTTGGCTTCGAGCATGAAGTATTCCTGGAGCTCGTCCCGGGGAAAATCGAGAGGCGGCGAGCCGTGCATGGCCAGGACGACGACCGTTCTTATGGGCGCCCTCACGCTTTTTCCTGTCGGGTCATATTCTAACAGTTCGGCCGGATGCTTGCCAGGTCCCGCGAGCGGACTGGGAAGCCACGTTCCGGCGGGCGCTTCCAGGCGGCTTCGGCTGGCTATTTCGTACGGTTGAGAATATACTCCGGCCTGAGGGGCTGAGATCATGCTGGATTTTTTCGAGGACCAGAAAAATAAGATCGCGGAATTCCTCGTGGGATACCGGCCGCAGTACCCCGAGCGTTTCCGGTCCCTTCTTCGGGAGCGGGGCGAGGACATCCGGGAGCGGCTCACGGATTTCGCCCTCCGGGGCAAGATGATCCGGGGCGGACTGGTCGGCCTGGGCCATCTCATCTACGGCGGCGATTCCTCCGAGGCCGTCGTCCAGGCCGGCGCCGCCATGGAGCTCTTCCAATCGGGGCTGCTGATCCATGACGACATCATGGACCAGGACCCGCGCCGGAGGGGGGGAGACTCGGTCCACTTTCAATACCAGAAGCTGGCCGAAAAAAAAGGCGCCGCCCAGCCGCGGCATGTCGGCGAGTCGATGGGCATCTGCGCCGGAGACGTCGCCGTCTTTCTGGGCTTTCGGATATTGTCCCGGATGCCGGCGGGGGACGACAAGCGCGGCCGGATCCTCCGCCTCTGCGCCGATGAGCTGACCCTGGTCGGGATCGCCCAACTGATCGATGTCCAGTTCGGCTCCTGCGGGGAGGACGTCGGCCCGCGGGAGGTGACGGACCTCTACAGGTACAAGACGGGGCGCTATTCCCTGTCCCTGCCCCTGATGTGCGGCGCCCTCCTGGCCGATTGTCCCGAGCGGCAGATTCCCCTCCTGGAAGAGTTCGGCGAGATCCTGGGGGTCATCTTCCAGATCAGGGACGATGACCTCGGGCTCTTCGGGGATGAAGATCATATCGGCAAGCCGGTGGGCTCCGACCTGAAGCAGGGCAAGAAGACGCTCGGCATCGTCCGGCTGCTGGAGTCCGTCCCGGACCGGGAGAGAGCCAGGATACGATCCATCCTGGATAAGGAGAAGATAACGGCCCGGGACATCGGCCGCATCAGAGGCCTGATCAGGGACTACGGCATCGACGCCAAGATCAACGGGGTCGTCGACGGGCTCCTGGTCGAGATCAATTCGCTCCTGGAGGGGATCTCATTTTCCACGGAGCGGTCGAGGGACATCCTCGAGGCCTTCATCCGCTACAATTGCGAAAGAGGGAGATGACCCCTAAGCCTCCCGGCCCCCGGCGGCCGCTTTCTCCAGGAGCTCCACGGCGCCCCCCGGGTCGGGCGCCGTGCCGTCGGCGCCGATGCGCGCCGCGAATTCCGCGGTGACGGGCGCGCCGCCGACGAGGATGAGGACGTCCGGATGGGCCGCCTTGACCGTCCGGACGACGCCCTCCATGCGGGCCATGGTCGTGGTCAGCAGGGCGCTCAGGCCCACGGCCCGCGCGCCGTGGGCGGCGACCGCCTCGAGGAATTTCCCGGCCGGCACGTCCACCCCCAGGTCCACGACCTCCCAGCCGGCGCCCTGGAGGAAGAGAGCGATGATTTTTTTCCCGATGTCGTGGATATCGCCCTCGACCGTTCCCAGGACGACGCGGCCCTTGCGCCGGACCCCTCCACTCAGGAAATGGGGTTCGAGATGCTCCAGGGCGGCGGTCATGGCCCGGGCCGACATCAGGATGTCGGGGAGAAAGAGCTCGCCGTCGCGGAACTTGCGTCCGACACGCTCCATCCCCGGCACCAGGGCCCGGGATAAAATGTCGGCGGGCGGGACGCCGGCCTGGAGGGCGCGGAGGGCGAGCTCGTCGGAGCCCTCCCGTCCGGCCAGGTCCGGGGGAAAGGCCGCGGCGGAGTCGACCTTGCCCCGCTCGATGCAAAGCGCGATTTGTTCCAGGAAGTCTTCGGAATGTCGCACGGCCGGGACCTTTCGTCACGCGGCATTTTCTCATAGTCAGGCGGGTTTCCCAAGGGGCCGCCCGCGTCTTGAATTCAGGACACGCCCGCGAGAGGAAGGAATCGGCCTCGCGGTCGATGAGGGAGCCGGCGGGCCCGGGGCGACGGGAAATAGAAGAGAGCCGGGAAATGAAGTAGAATTCATCCCGGAGGATATGAAGTGAACATCGTCCTGGCTTCGCGCTCGCCCCGGCGACGGGAGCTCATGGCCCGTGCCGCGCCGGAGTTCGAGGTGTGCGTCCCGGACGCGGACGAGTCCTCCATCGGCGAGACCGACCCGGTCCTGTTCGCCGTCGCCGCGGCTGTGCTCAAGGCGCGGTCCGCGGCCGCATCCCGGCCGGGGGCGCTGGTCATCGGCGCGGACACCGTCGTGGCCGTCGCCGGCCGCATCCTGGGCAAGCCGCGCAACCGGGAGGATGCCCGGGCCATGCTGACCCTGCTCTCCGGTCGGAAACACCGGGTCATCTCGGGCGTGGCGCTCTATAAACAGGACGAGGACAAGCTCCTGACCGGCTACGAAATCAGCCACGTGACGTTCCGGCGCCTGACGGAAGAGATGATCGCAGAATACCTGGACCGGAACGACTACGCCGACAAGGCGGGCTCCTACGCCGTGCAGGACGTGGGCGACGCCTTCGTGGCCTCCCTTCAGGGGGACTACGACAACGTCGTCGGATTCCCGGTGAAGAGGGTCCGGCGCCTGCTCGAACGGTTCCGCGCGCCCGACGTCGAGGCCGTGGTCGAGGACGTCGCCCTGCCCAACGACTGGGGCGTGGCCCGTTCCGGAGGCCGCATCCTCTTCGTCCCGGGAGCCGTTCCCGGCGACAGGCTCCTTCTCCGCGCGGTCAAGGAGGAGAGCCGTTTCGGCTACGCGGAGACCGTCCGGGTGCTCGAGCCCTCGCCCCATCGCACGGAGCCCGCCTGCCCCCACTTCGGCCCGTGCGGTGGCTGCATGCTCCAGAACCTCCGGTATGAGAAGCAGCTCGAGATCAAGGAGCGGTCTCTCTATGAAACCTTGAGGAGGATCGGCGGCCTGGCGCCCGGGGAGGAAGCGCGGTCGGCGATCGCGCCCTCCCCGGACCTCTTCCGCTACCGGAACAAGATGGAATTCTCGTTCGGCCTCGAGGACGGCCGGCCCGTCCTCGGGCTCAGGGAGCGGGGTTCGCCCCTCGGCCCGAAGCGCTGGCGGACGACGCCCCTCGGCCGGTGCGAGATCTTCAGCCCGGCGGCCGGGGCGCTCATCCCCGTGTTCCTCGAGTTCGCCCGGGAGGGCGGTCACACGGTCTTCGATCGCCGGACGGGCCGTGGTTTCTTGAGAAACGTCGTCCTCAGGGAGGGCAAGCGCTCCGGGCAGGTCATGGCCGTCCTGGTCACGACGGGCGAGCGCGAGCTCCGGGACGGGGTCTTACAGGATCTGGCCCGCCGGGCCATGGAGGCGCATCCGCCGCTGAGGAGCGTCTTCTGGGGGGTCAACAACTCCCGGGCGGACGTCGTGCAGTACGAGCGCCTCGTCCTCGCCGCCGGAGAGCCTTTCCTCGAGGAGAAGCTCGGGGGGATGATCTACCGGGTCTATCCGGAGACGTTCTTCCAGCCCAACCCGGCCGCGGCCGAAGCGCTTTACGACCGGCTCGCCGTCGAGACCGGGCTGTCGTCCGAGAAGAGCGTTCTGGGCCTCTACTGCGGCGCGGGGACGCTGGAGATCTTTCTCTCGCGCCGCGCCGGCCGGGTCACGGGCGTCGATTCCGCCGCGGCCAACATCGCCGCCGCCGAGGAGAACAGGGCCCTGAACGCCGCGGCGAACTGCCGCTTTCTGGAGGGGACGGTGGAATCGCTCCTCAAGGAACCCCCGGAAGAAGCCCCCGATGTTCTCGTCCTCGACCCGCCGCGTTCGGGACTCTCGGACAAGGCCCTGCGCCGCGTCCTCGCCATCGGAGCCCCCAGGACGGCCTACGTTTCCTGCGGGCCCTCGACCCTGGCCCGCGACCTCAAGAGCTTCCTCGCCGGCGGCTACCGTCTCGAGCGCATCGCGCCCTTCGATTTCTTTCCCCATACGGCGCATCTGGAGACTCTGGCCGTCCTGCGCCGGCGCTGACGACCGGCGGACAGGCCCCTGGCAAGCGCCGGTGCGCTTTGGAGTGCGGAGACGCGTCGCCGCACTCCAAAGCGGCCTCATGAGTCCGCAATGAAGAAGTCTTTAAGGATGCGGCTGTCCGCAAGATCGCTGTCTGCTCTTTTGCGCCGGCCGGGGCCCCGAGTTTGACCGGGTCGCCGTTTTCGGCTAAAATCTCCCCACCCTTGGCGGCGTAGCTCAGTTGGTTAGAGCATGCGGCTCATATCCGCAGTGTCGGGGGTTCAAATCCCTCCGCCGCCATACCTCTCCGAAGCCAGCTTCCTTGGCCCTCCCTAATTCTAGGGAGGGCAGGGGGGGTAAATAGAATTCATCGAACTTCCTTGGCCCTCCCCAATTCTAGGGAGGGCGGTGAGACGATGTGCTCCGCCTGAGCGTCAGGTGTTGTGGGAGAAGGGACGGTGAAGCGCGGCTTGACGCTTGAGGGGAGATGTGATATGGCTTGCCATATGAAGACAACCGTACATATTTCCGACAGCCTGCTCACCGAGGCGAAAAAAATCGCCCGGCGGGAAAGGACGACGGTGAAAGCCCTTATCGAAGAGGGGCTCAGGAAAGCGGTCGCCGAGCGTCGGGGAAAGGAAGCGGCGGTTTTCAAGCTCAGGAAGGCGACATTCAAGGGACGGGGCCTTCAGCCGCATGCGGCGGGCCTGTCCTGGGACCGGGTCCTCGACATCAGCTACGAGGGGAGGGGAGGATGATCGCCCTCGACAGCAACATCCTGGTTCATGCCCACCGGGAAGATTCGCTCTGGCATGCCTCCGCGTTCGAATGTGTCCGGAATCTGGCCGAGGGGCGCGCCCCCTGGGGAATCCCGTGGCCCTGTCTTCATGAGTTCCTCGCCGTGACGACCCATCCGCGGATTTTCGCCCCGCCCACGCCCCCCGGAAAGGCCGTCGATCAGGTCGAGGCCTGGCTCGAATCCCCCCGCCTCGCTCTGTTGGCTGAGGACGACGGCTACTGGCCCGGGCTTCGTGATCTCATGATGAGAGGACGCATCTCCGGGCCGAGGGTCCACGACGCCCGCGTCGCGGCCATTTGCCTCCGGCACGGAGTGGACGAACTCTGGACGATCGACCGCGATTTCAGCCGGTTTCCCTCGCTGAGGACCCGCAATCCTCTCTCCGGGGCCTGAAGCCTGTCTTCTTTCCCGCGTTGTTCCCGGCGTCGATTCCTCTCTTTTCCAGGTGTCCGGAATTTCGGGGAAAGATCACTTTCCCCCTTGTTTCGCCGTCCACCGTTCGAACGCCCCGGCGGCGCGCTTTTGATAGGCCCGGCCGATCAACGGAGCGAACCGGTCGAGAAATGAAGTCAGTCTGAAGAGCCGCGAGGGGTGGATCCGCTTCCTGTCCTTCTCGACGCCGCGGATGATCGACCGGGACACGCGGCGCGGGTCCTGAACGGGCCAGGGGACGGGCACGTTCCTGCCGGCCGCGGCGAAGAAGCCCGTGCGGGTGGCGATGGGATAGACCATGGAGATCCTCGCCCCGGGTCCCATCTCGAACCGAAAGGCTTCCACGAATCTTTCCAGGGCCGCCTTGGAGGCCGAATAGAGGGCGTAGCCGGGCATGGCCAGCGTAGACACCCCGGAGGCCGTGATGACGAAGTGAAAGTCCCGGCCGGCCGAAATCTCGGCCATCTTCTCCAGGCTATAGACGACCGAGAAGACGTTGAGGTCGAACAGGGCCCGGATGCGGGCCCAATCCGGCCGGCCGAGCTTCTCGTAATAGGCGAAGCCCGCGTTGGCGAAGAAGATGTCGACGCCGCCCCATCTTCTCCCGACATCCTTAAACAGGCGGTCGACGTCCCGCCTGACGGACAGGTCGCAGGACATGGCCTCCAGCCGGGCCCGGGGCGCTTTCAGGGAGCGGATCGTCTTCCTGATCGACTCCCCGCGCCGGGCCGCGCCAAGGACCGTCGCCTCCCGCTCGGCCAGGAGCTCGAAGAGCGATCTTCCGATCCCGGACGAGGCGCCGGTGACGATGACCCTCCGGCCGTCGATCTTCATGCCGTTTTCCTCGCGCTTTGCCTGCCGGGAGGCCGAGGAGCCAGGCCGCGGTCGCTGAGCCAGTCGACGGCCGGCCCCAGAGCTTCGGCCAGGTCGCGCGAAGCGTGGCCCAAAGCCCGCCTGGCTTTCGAGTCGTCGTAAAACCAGCAGCGGCTCATGAGAAAGGCCTCTCCTTCGTTGATGATCGGGTCCCGGACAACAGTCTGCAGGGCCCGGCCCAGGAGGCGTCCCATCCCCGACGGGACGACCAGGCGGGGCGGGGGAATCCCGGTGACGTTCGACAAGATGCGGAACAGCTCGCCGTATTCCAGGTTGGTTCCGCCCAGAATGTAGCGTTCTCCCGGCTGCCCTCTTTCTCCGGCCAGGGCCAGCCCCCGCGCGGCGTCCCTCACGTCCAGGGCGTTCTGCCCGCCCCGTAGATAGGCCGGGATCCGCCGCCTCAGGAAGGCGAGGAGGAGCCGGGAGCTCGTGAGATGGACATCGCCGGGACCGTAGCAGTAGCAGGGATAGGCGCGGATGACGGGCAGGCCCGAATCCAGGCACTCCTGGACGTAGATCTCCGTCCCGCGCTTGGCCCGGACATATTCCACCGGACAGTCGCCGAGGTTGAAGAGGGTTTCTTCATCGACCGGCTCGGGCCCTCCTCCGCCGAGGCCGAAGATGCTTCCCAGGAAGACGATCTTTTCCGGGCGGACGATGCGGCAGGTCTCGAGCACCTTGCGGGCCAAGCCGCAGTTGAGCTGCCAGACGCGCAGCCTGTCCCGGGGCGATGTGGAGATCAGACCGGCCAGATGGTAGAGCGTCCCGACGCCCTCGAGGGCGCGGGGCAGGGACTTGGGGTCGAGGAGGTCGCCCTCGAAGATCTCGAGTCCGGGGCGGCCCTCAAGGCCCGCATCCCTCAGGGACCGCGGGTTCCGAACGAAAGCGCGGACCCGTTCGCCCCTGTGGAGAAGGCAGCGGGTCAGGTGGGAGCCGATGAATCCCCCGGCTCCGGTGACGAGGTTCAGTCGCGGCATGGGATCTTCCGCCCGGGAAGCGGGGGCCGGCATCCGCCTCCCGGCCCGGGAGTCGGGAAAAGTAACACACCGCCGCCGGGCCGGTCAACGAACGCCGCCGGGGCTCTTATCCGGGTCCGCCCCGGGACTCGGAAGCGCGCCATCCGCAATCGGCTCCGGCATTGACTGCGGAGCGGAGCTCGGCGCAGGGCATCTCATATTGACAGGGCGACGGAAAGGGGAGTATGAATATTGCCAGTCAAAAAGGAGGATTTCATGAAACGCTTTATTATCTGGAGTTTCTGTGCTCTCATCCTTTCCGCCTGGGCCTACGGCCAGGACCGCGGAAACGTCGACGGGCTCGTCCAGCTCAGCGACCGGCGGCCCGCGGAAAACGTCCTGGTCAAGATCTCGGGCGATCTTCTCCCCGCCGGGAGAACGTTCACCACGGGTCGGGACGGACAGTTCCGTTTCCGCGGGCTTCTTCCCGGGAAATACGCGATCGAAGCGACCCACACCGAGATGGCCTCGCTCAACG
>VGJG01000049.1 GCA_016867615.1 Candidatus Aminicenantota bacterium
ATGACCGTCGTCCACGACCGCCCTGATGATCGCCCGGATGTCGTAGGCCAGGTAGGGGTCGACGGGCACGGCCTTGTCGAGCTCCGGACACTCCCTGTCCGGGGGGTCGGAGGAGGGCTTGAGCGGGGGGTCTTCCATGTTGTTGGCGGGCATGAAAGAGAGGAGCTCGCGGATGAGCTCCAGGGCCTGC
This sequence comes from Candidatus Aminicenantota bacterium, assembly GCA_016867615.1. Taxonomy (GTDB): domain Bacteria; phylum Acidobacteriota; class Aminicenantia; order Aminicenantales; family JAFGAV01; genus JAFGAV01. The sequence continues at coordinate 191 of VGJG01000049.1, forward strand.
TCCTCGCCGTCTGCGGCGAAGTGGGCCACGCCGCTCAGGGCGTTGTGTGTCTCGGCCCCTCCCAGCTCCTCCATGGATACCTCTTCGTGGGTGACGGCCTTGATGACGTCCGGGCCGGTGATGAACATGTGGCTCCGGCCCTCGACCATGACGATGAAATCGGTGATGGCCGGCGAATAGACCGCCCCCCCGGCGCAGGGGCCCATGACGGCCGAGATCTGGGGCACAACGCCGGAAGCCAGGACATTGCGGAGAAAGATGTCGGCGTAGCCCGCCAGGCTGGCCACGCCCTCCTGGATGCGCGCCCCGCCCGAGTCGTTCAAGCCGATTATGGGCGCCCCGGCCTTGAGGGCCAGGTCCATGACCTTGACGATCTTGGCCGCGTTGGCCGCCGAGAGCGAGCCGCCGAACACCGTGAAATCCTGGGCGAAGACGAACACCGTCCGTCCGTCCACCGTGCCGTGGCCCGAGACGACGCCGTCGCCGTAAGGCCGGTTCTTCTCCATGCCGAAGTCCACACAATCGTGGCGGACGAGTTTGTCCGTCTCCTGAAACGAACCCTCGTCGAGCAGGAGTCGGATGCGCTCCCGGGCGGTCAGCTTGCCCGCCTGGTGCTGCTTCCGCACGCGCTCCTCTCCCCCGCCCGCCTCGGCGGCGGCGTTGCGCGCCCTCAGGTCGGCGATCTTGTCCTCGATGCTCATGAAAGGGCCCTCCTCACTTGACGGCCCGGCCCCAGTCCTTCAGAAAGTTCTCGATCCCGATGTCCGTCAGGGGGTGATGGAACAGCTTGTCCAGGACGGAAAAGGGCACGGTGGCCACGGGGGCGCCCAGGAGAGCGGCTTCGATGACGTGCCGGGGGTGCCGGATGCTGGCCACGATGACCTCGGTCTGGAACGTGTAGTTCTCATAAACGGCCAAAATCTCCCGGACGAGGTCCATGCCCTCCTGGGAGATGTCGTCCAGGCGGCCGATGAACGGGCTGACGAACCGGGAGCCGGCCTTGGCCGCCAGGAGCGCCTGGGCCGTGGAAAAAATGAGCGTGGTGTTGACCCCGATGCCCTCCTGCGACAGGGTCCGGGTGGCCTTCAACCCCTCCCGGGTCAGGGGGATCTTGACCACGACGTTCGGCGCCAACCCGGCCAGCCGGCGCGCCTCCTCGACGAGGGGGCCGGCGTCCGCGGCCACGCATTCCACCGACACGGGACCGGGCACGGCCCGGCAGATCTCGCGGATCAGGTCGGCGAAGGGCGCTTTCTCCCTGGCCACGAGCGTGGGGTTGGTCGTGACCCCGTCCAGAATCCCCCAGCCCGCAGCTTCGCGGATTTCCTTGAGGTTGGCCGTGTCGATAAAAAATTTCATGAAAACCTCCGTCTTGCCTCGCGCCTGAATTTCCTCTTCAGCCCCCGGGCTCCGAGCGCGGCGCCGGGAAATCGTTCTCCGCGGCCACCGTATTGGACAGAATGCCGATGCCCTCGATCTGGACGTCCACCCGGTCTCCGGGCTGCATGGCGCCGACCCCCGCGGGAGTGCCCGTGGTGACCATGTCCCCCGGCAACAGGGTCATGACCCGGGTGACGGCCCGCAACAGCTCGGGGACGGAGAAGATCATGTTCCGGGTGTTGGACGATTGGCGGAGCTTGCCGTTGAGAAACGTCTTGATTTCCAGGTTGTCGGGCGAGAGACCCGCGGCGATGCACGGGCCCGCGGCGGCGAACGTGTCGAACGACTTGGCCCGGGTGAACTGCACGTCCCTGTCTTGCAGGTCGCGGGCGGTGACGTCGTTGAAACAGGTGCAGCCGAGGATGTAGGCTCCCGCATCCTCTTCCGGCGCGATGCGCCGGGCGCGCCGGCGCACGACCAGAGCCAGTTCGCCCTCGAAATCCACACGGTCCGAGAGGCTCGGATGGAGGATGACATCCCCCGGGCCGATGAGCGCCGAGGGCGGCTTGAGGAACAGGAGGGGCTCGCGGGGCGGCTCCTTGCTCCTCTCCCGGGCGTGGTCGCGGTAGTTGACCCCCACGGCCACGATCTTGGTCGGCTCGCAGGGCGGCAGGAGACGAACGGCTCCGAGGGATACGCCCTCCTCCTCGACCACGAAGTCTTCGAAGACCGACCCGCGGATGAGATGCAGCCGGTCCTCGCGCCGCACGCCGTAAACGGGCCGGCCGTCGAGGAGGAACCTGTAGATCTTCATGAGCGCGCCGTCCGCGGGGAATCCACAACGCCGTCCGAGAGCCGGCTCCGGTTCCCGGCCCGGTCTTCGGCGCTAACAGCATATTCGTAACTTTTTCCCTTTTCAACCGCCCGGTCGATGAAGGTCGTCCCCGACACGAGCTCGTCCCCGAGGGGGGCGAAGTCCGCGCTTCCCTCTTCCCGGCGCCAGACACGGTAGCCGGCCAAATCCGTTTCCCCGTTCGGGTCCCAGATCAGGCTGATGAAGTCCCCGCCCGGTATCGTCGCCAGCCCGGCGGGCGGAGACGGGGGGAAGTTGTCGCGCGGCGCGACCTCGAGCGCGGAGCTGTCTTCGCTCTCGGCGATAGGCCCCTCGGCGGTGACCGACGTTCGGACGGCATACCGATAGACCCGGCCGAACTCGAAATCCTTGTCCTCGAAGAAGGGCTCCGGGACCGGGACATCCGTGAGCAGGACGAGCGGACCGTCCCCTTCGGCCCGGAGGATTCTGTAGCCGGCGGGCGGAGCGGCCGCAGAGCCGTCGACGTTCTCCGAAGAAGGCTCCCAGCGGAGAGCGACGGCATCCTGGCGGACTTCGGCCTTCAATCCTTCGGGGGGACGAGGAGGCCTCCGGGCGCGGATCGCGCGCCAAGCTGAAAAAGGCGATTTTCTCTGGCCGGTATCCAGGGCGCGGATCCCGAAAAAGAGAGGCCGGCCGTCCAGGAGGCCGGCCTCGAGCGCCAAGGCAAAGGCGAGAACATCCGCCGACCGGTCTTCGGCGGCCCGGTAGCGGGGAAAGTCGGCGCTGAGGACCACAGCCTGGAGGACGGCCCGGCTTTCGAACGCCCCTCCCTCGGCGCCCGCATCCGCCCGCCAGATCTCGACGCGCGACAAGCCGGGCAGGAGGCGGCCGTCCGCATAGGTCGAGGGGTTCACCCATTCCAGGATGATGTTCGTGCCGCGCTGAGCCAGGCTCAGGACGGCGGGCGATTCCGGGATACGGGCCAGGGGGGGGAGGATTTCCCCTTTCTTTCCGCAGGCCCAGAGGAACAGAAGCAGGAGGAGCAGGGCGGCGGAGAGTCGTTTCTTCAAAGAATAAACCGTCTGAGGTCCTGATCCTTGAGGATATCCTGGAGCTGCTTGAGGACATAGGACCGGTCGATGACGATGTCCTTTTCGGCGATGTCCGGCGCTTCAAAGGAGATGTCTTCCATGACCTTCTCCAGAATGGTGTGCAGCCTCCGGGCGCCGATGTTTTCCGCGTCCTCGTTGACCTTCTCCGCCATCCCGGCCATCTCCTCTACGGCGTCCTGCGCGAAACGGACCCGGACGCCCTCGGTCCGCAGGAGGGCCTCGTACTGCTTGACCAGGGCGTTCTCCGGCTCGGTCAGGATGCGGATGAAGTCGTTCTTGTTCAGGGCGGTGAGCTCCACCCGGATGGGAAACCGGCCCTGGAGCTCGGGGATCAGGTCGGCCGGCTTGGAGACGTGAAAGGCCCCGGCGCCGATGAACAGGATGTGATCGGTCCGGACCAGCCCATGGCGCGTGTTGACCGTCGTGCCCTCGATGATGGGCAGCAGGTCGCGCTGGACGCCCTCGCGGCTGACCTCGGGTCCGCGGCCCGATTCCCGTCCGGCGATCTTGTCCACCTCGTCGAGGAAGATGATGCCCGAGTGCTCCACGCGCTCCACGGCCAGGCGGGTCACCTGGTCCATGTCGATCAGCCGCCTCTGCTCTTCCTCCAGGAGGTGTTCCCGGGCCTCCTGAACCTTCATCCGGCGGCGCTTGGACTTGCCGCCCATCAGGCCGGGGATGATCTCCTGGATGTGGATGCCGATCTCCTCCATGCCCGAATTGGAGAAGATCTCCAGGGGGGAGGCGGGCCGCTCCTTGACCTCGAGCTCCACCGTCCGTTCCTCGAGCCGCCCCTCGCGGAGCTGCCGGCGGAGCTTTTCCCGGGTGTCGAGGAAGCGCTGCGCCTCGTCCTCGGCCGCCGTTTCCTCCTTGCGGCGCAGGGCGGGCAGGAGCAGGTCGAGGAGCCTCTCCTCGGCCAGTCCGCGGGCTTTCTCCTCGACCTCGGCGACCTTCTCCATCCGGACCATGTCCACCGAGATGCGGACCAGGTCCCGGATCATGGACTCCACGTCACGCCCGACATAGCCCACTTCGGTGAACTTGCTGGCCTCGATCTTGAGGAAGGGCGAGCTGGTCAGCTTGGCCAGCCGCCGGGAGATCTCCGTCTTGCCCACGCCCGTGGGGCCGATCATGAGGATGTTCTTGGGGGCGATCTCGTCGGCCAGCTCGGGAGGCAGCTTGCGGCGGCGGTACCGGTTGCGTAGGGCGATGGCCACGGCCTTCTTGGCCGCCCGCTGGCCGATGATGTACTTGTCGAGCTCGGCCACGATCTCCCGGGGCGTCAGTTCCGCCTCGGGTGTCGCGGGGCGGCCCGGTTCGAGCGACTGGGGGAGGATGATGGCCATCTACAGCTCCTCGCATACGACCCGGCTGTTGGTGTAAACGCAGATCTCGGCGCTGATGCCCAGGGCCGTGCGGGCGATCTCGGCCGCGGAAAAATCGGTGTGGCGCGCCAGGGCGCGGGCCGCGGCCAGGGCGAAAGGCCCCCCCGACCCGACGGCCAGTATGCCGTCGTCGGGCTCGATGACGTCCCCCGTGCCGGAGATGAGCAGGGAATGCTCCTTGTCGGCGACGATGAGCAGGGCTTCCAGGCGGCGGAAGGCCCGGTCGAGGCGCCATTCCTTGGCCAGCTCGATGGCCGCCCGGGGCAGGTTTCCCCGGTGCTCCTCGAGCTTGGCCTCGAACCTGGAAAACAGGGCGAATGCGTCCGAGGTCGCGCCGGCGAACCCCGCCAGCACGCGGCCCTCGTACAGCCGCCGGAGCTTGTTGGCCGAGCTCTTGATGATGGTCTGGCCGACGGTCACCTGGCCGTCGCCGGCCAGGGCCACTTTGTCCTTATGCCGCACGCAGACGATGGTCGTGGATCGGGTCATGGTCGCTGCTCTCTTTAAGTAGGAATGATAAAGGAGACGGCGGCGAAAAGCAACGCAGGGGTGATTAAGAACGACACAGGCCAAGGGGAGGGCTTCGGCGTCTGGCGGGGTTCGAATCGCTGCGGAAGCTCCGGGTTTCTCAGTCGGCTCTCGCGGGCCGCTCCGGAGACAGCTTCCTTTTCCCCCCCTGTTTCAAGGGGGGTGCAGGGGGGTTAATATCACTACAGCAAAGAGGGAGCTGTCTCCGGGGTTTCAGCGGGGGGCTGTGCTCAGCCGGCCGGCATCCGTATGCCGGAAACCCTTCGAAACCCGTCGCTTCCTTGCTGAACCCCGCATGCCGCCTCCCCCCTCCCCTTGGCCCTGTGCATTCCTTCACGCCTCTGCGTTTCTTTTAAAAAAGAAGACGGAGCGGGGAATTTGCGGCGCATCAGGTCGCGGGAGAAGAGGGGGACGGGGCGCCCGGCGGGCGGAAGGCGTGCCGCAGATAAAGACCCCAGAAGACCGCCGCGGTAAAAAGGGGGATGTAATTCCAGAGGTAGCCGAAGACGACCTGGAAACCCGGCAGGCTCGAGTTCTCCGCGACGGACAGCGCGGCCAGGCCGAAAAGGAACAGCCTGCCCATTCCGGCGGCGTATTTCTTCAGGGCGAAGTAGGCGGGGACGAGGAGCAGGACGTAGGAGTAGTCTTTGAACCGGGGCATGAGAAGCGCGTAGGCCAGACAAAAAAGATAAATCGCCGCCTTGGCCGAGTCGCCTCCCGGGCTTTTGCGGAGCCGCGAAAAGGCTTTCCAGGTCAAGAAAACGATGAGCCCCGCAACAGCGGCCCAAATGCCGAAGCCCAGCAAGCGGGGCGCCTGCCCGCCGAAGAGTGAAAGGGAAGAGCTCTCGACGATATCCTGAAGCCAGAGGAAACTGGAGGGATTGGTGATCCCCCTCGTCTCCCGGAGCATGGAAAAAAATACGCGAATGAATTCCTTGCCCAAAAACGGATTCAGGACGAACGACAGCCCGTGAACCGCCGCGAAAACCAGCAGTGAGCCGCCGAAATACCACGCTTTTTTCTTTCCCCCCAGGAACAGCAGCAGGGCCAGGAAGACCAGGGGAACAACTTTGAAGGTGGCGACGAGAACGACGCACAGGCTGAAGAGAGCCGGCTTTTTTTTCAATAAGAAAGCCAATCCGATCCACAGGCCCACCTGTTCCAGGAGAGAGACGTTTCCCGCCCTCAGGTCGAGGAACAGGGCCCCGTTGAAAGCCAAAAGTGAAAACACAAAAAAGCCCGGGTCGGCCTCCTTCTCCAGGAAAACCCTGATCCAGACCACGAACAGCGCTGCGAGCGCCAGGGCCTTCAGGGCCAAAAAAAGATAGTAGGCTGTCCCAAAGGGGAAAAGATTGAAAAACCGGAAAAACCAGATCGAAAGCGGAGTGTAGCTGTAGTACTGACTGGCGTCCGGACTGCAGTAATGACGCAGGTAGGGCTCATCATAGAAGTTCAGGCCCAGCTTATGGACGTGGGCGGCGCAGTAATGGGATTTGAAATCCCACTGGTATCTTTCATCGATGCCGCGGGCGACGGCCACCAGGAGAAAGGCGGAGTAGAGGAAGAAGCCGATGAGCGCTAAAAGGCGCAAGGGCCGGCGGACTTGTCCTATGCGCGGCATGGGATTTGCTTTCCCGCGGGTAGAGTACGCCAAAAGCCCAGGATATTCAATCCTCCGGAATCCTGGACGCCCCCGGACCTCTTCCCCCTCGGCAAACCGCGTCCCGTGGGCCGGAACGGGCCGTCGTTCAGCGCTCGAACAGCCAGTCGAGGACTTCGGACATGATCCGCCCCACGACCAGCGTGTGTCCGAACCCTTCAACCAGCCGATACGCGACCGGCCTCCCCGCTTCGGCCGCCCTCCGGGCCGCGGGCTCCAGGCGCGAGGGCGGGACGATGGGATCGAGCGCGGCGGCCACAACCAGCACGGGCGGCGTGGCGCCGACGGCCGGGCCGAACCCCTGGAAGCCGCACAGGCAACAGGCGGCGGCGACGTTCGCCGCCCCTCGGGCCAGAAGGGCGTTGACCGTCATCCCCCCCAGGGAGTGTCCCAAGAGGTACAGGCGCTTCCTATCCAGCGGATACTCTTGTTCGAGGAGGTTCACCAGCGCCTCGAACATTTCCCCTCCCCTTTCGACCAGGAACGGCTGCGTCCGGGGACTGACCAGGAGGAATTTTCTCTGGCCTGCCAGGCGCTTCAGGATACCGCTCCCGTATCCCTCCAGGAACATGTTTTCGTCGCCGCCCGCGCCGTGAAAGGCGACGACCAGGGGCAGCGGCCGGTCGAGGTCGGCGTTATCCGAAAGGAAGACGCGGAAGGGAATCTCCTCGTCCCCGTGCCTCATGACCCTCCAGACATCTCCCTTCCTCGCCCGGAAAGGGTTCCGTCCCCTCTCCAGCTCGCGGATCTCCTTCTCCAGCTCCTTCAGGAGCTTTTCCGGGTCGAGCGTCAACCGGGCGGTGCTCTCCCCTATGGAGGCGTCGGTGAGAAGGCTGTTGCGGGCCGCCGTCGAAGCCCAAGCCTGGGCGAGCGAAGGATGTTCGGCCGCGGCCTTATCGAGGCGGAGCGCGTTCTCCCGCCCCAGGGCATCCGGCGGCCTGGAGACGACCGACCAGGTCGAACCGAGCAGGGCATTGCCGCCCGGCGTGACAAGCGCCACTTCGTACATGCCGGGCTTGAGACGCCGGGTCTTGAGGTCGAGGGGATAGACCAGCTTACCCAGTGAGACGGATTTCCAGTCAACCAGGAGCGGGAAGGAGAGCGTCTCCCCCGGCGACGATCCGGAGATCCTGAGGGACAACCGCGTCGCCTCCTTTCGCTCCGGCGGGGTGTACAGCGCCGAGAGGTGGAGCTCGAGGGGGATTTTTGCTCCGGAGACCCAAACCGCCGGCTCCATCCGCACCCGCAGCGCGGCGGTCGCGGCGGCCTCCGGGTCGGCCGAGAGAGTCTCGTCCAGGGAGGCCGTCAACTCGTGAAGTCTCTTCACCGCTTCGGCATGGCGCCCCATGAAAAACTCGAGGGACAGCGCATCGAACTCCCTGTTCGCTCTCTCCATTCCGGACGGGTCGAGCGGGTTCTCGAGCAGCGCCCGTTCGAAGCGGACGTAGGCCGCGGCGAAATCCGCCCGGGTCACATTCCCGGGCTCCGCCTGGCCGAAGACGGCGGCGGTCGGGACGAGCGTCAAGGCCAAACTCGAGAGAAGAATCCTCCGCAACGTCATGATCGCACCTCGATTCCCATAATCCTCCGGATCCGCGTCGGAAGTCAATCTTCGGAGCCGGGTCCTCCCGGCGCGGCTCTTGACGAATCGTCGTCCCCGGCCCTTGCCAGGCTTCGGCAAACAGCCGCCCTCCGGATGCGGGCTCGATGCGCGCGGGCGGGGCGATCTGGTCGAGCGCGGCGGCCAAGAACAAAACCGGCGGCGCCTTGAAATGCCCGATGCTTATGATAAAATCTTTACCATGGAGATTTCTCCCAAGCTCATCCTCCTTCTCATCCCCGTGGCCGTCATCCAACTGGGACTCATGATCGTCGCCCTGGCCGACCTCATCAGGAGAGAAAGGACGCGCGGGCCGAAATGGGTC
>VGJG01000050.1 GCA_016867615.1 Candidatus Aminicenantota bacterium
AGGACGGCTAGAACAGGGTGAGCTGTCCCGCGGCCCGGTCCGTTTCCTGTTCGGCGCCGAGGAGGCCGACGCGGCCGTATGCGCCGTCGTATCCGGGGCTGACTTTCACCCGGCCCTGCCGCATGAGCTCGATGCCGCGGCTGACCGACTCCGGGGCGACGCGGCGCAGGTCGTCGAGCGGCGTCTCGGTCAGGACGGCGTGCTCGCCCCCGAATTCCCGGGCGAAACGAAAAAAGACGTCCCAGGCCGCCTGGCAATCCCCGGACTTTCCCAGAGCCTCGCCGGCGATCTCGTTGAGGGGGATGAGGTTCTTGAAGGGGATGCGATGCGCGGCCGAGACCCCCGGCTCCCGGTCGGCCAGGTCCGTTACACGTCGCATGACGCCGATCGTCAGCTTTTTTCCGCACTGGGGGCATAGGTCTTTCCGCCTTCGGGACTCCTCGGGGGAAAGGACAACGCCGCACTTCCGGTGGCCGTCGAAGTGGTATTTGCCCTCCTCGGGGAAAAATTCCACCGTGTACAGGAAGGTCTCCGGATCCCGCTTGCGGATGGCGTCGATAAGACCCGCGTAGCTGAACTCGGTCCGGAACACGTTGGCCTCCCGTCCCAGGCGGGAGGGAGAATGGGCATCGGAGTTGGAGACCAGGGTGAACCGGTCCAGGGCCGAAAGGCGCCAGTTCATGGCCGGGTCGGAGCTGAGTCCGGTTTCCAGGGCGAAGAGGAAAGGCGTCATCTCCTCGAAGCACTCTTCGATGGAGTCGAACCCGGAATGGGCGCCGAACAGCGAGAACCAGGGAGTCCAGATGTGGGAGGGAATGACCACGCACCGCGGGCACAGGTCGGCCACCATCTTGACGAAGATCCTGGCGTCCAGACCCAGTATGGGACGGCCGTCCGAGCGCAGATTGCCCAGGCCCTCCAACCGGCCGTTGAGCTTTTCCACCGATTCCAGGTCGGGAGCCAGGACGATGAGGTGGATCTTCCTCACCCGGCCCTTCTTGGAGTAGATGAAGCTGATCTCCGTGGAGAGGACGAAGGATATGTCCCCGGGGGAGCAGTCCAAGTCCGCCAGCCTCGGGTCGTCGGTCTGAGGCCGGGTTTTAAGGCGGAAGAACCCGTTGCCGGCGCTCACCAATTTTTCCCGGGTCAGAAAGAGCCACTCGGGATGAGTGAAATCCCCGGTGGCCACGAGCTGGATCCCCTTGACCCTGGCCCACAGGGCCAGGGCGTCGTAGGTCATCTCCCGGGATGTGGCCCGCGAGAATTTGGAATGGATGTGCAGGTCGGCGATGAACTTCATGATGGGACAGGCTAGTGTAAAAAAACAGGCTCGAATTTTCAAGGAAAAAAAAGGCCGCGGGCCGGTGCGTCCCGGGGGGACGGATCCGTCCGCGGCCTCGCGGCTTCCGCTACGGCCGGAACGTTCGTTCTACTGAACGATGAAATTCAGGTTCTTGGTCACGGACAAACCCGTGTTCTTGTCCGTGATCTTGATCATCAGGGCGTAGTTCCCGGCCTCGAGGTTTTTATCCTCCCGCTTCTCGCCGGCCTCCGTCTGGGTGACCAGGGACCTCTTCAGGGGCAGGGGCAGGCTGACGAGGGGCGAGTCCATGACCGCCGGAGCGAACTTGATGACCGATTCCTCGCCTTTCTTCACCTCGAAGGTCGTCTCCAGGCCGTATTTTTGCTCGCTGTCGGGGCGGGCGCCGAAGACGAAGTAGAAGATGTCCAGGTTTTCATCGGGGCTGATGACGTTGTTGATGTTGGGCACGATCTTCAGGATGGAGTAGGTGAAGAAATCCTTGTGGAGGATCGTCCGGTCTTCGGGCGCCTCCATGCGCTCGATGGACTTGGCGGTGAAGACGGGCGTGGTGTCGATCCTGTCGGTGAAGGCGGCCGGGTCGGGCGTGCTGAACTCCAGATACTGTATGCCGATGGTCTTGAGGTCGTTGGTCGTCAGGGCGAGCGTGGCAATGTATTTGCCCGCGGGCAGGGGATAGCCGACATAATACGCTTCCTTTTTTTCGGGGTCGTATTGAGCGGCGGGAATGACCTCCGTGCAGGGCACGTAGACCTCCTTGACCAGCTGGCCGGGCAGTCCGGCGGAGATCTCACGGAACTGGACGAAGAGGCTGAAGGCGGCCCGCATTTCCGTGACCGGTTCGGGCTGCCCCGGCCCTTCGAAGGCCTTGTCCCTGGCCTGGGCGGCGGGGGTCGGAGAGGGCGGGGCGAAGCCCAGGTCCTTGTTGACCGCTTCCAGGGTGAAGATGTTCTGGAAAGACGTGCCGGCCGGGAGATACAGGTGTCCGGTGATCGCGAAGGGGATGTCCAGGCGGGCTTGCTTGGTCAGCAAGCCGGCTTCCATCACGGCTTTGACTTCCTTGGGGATGAAGACTCTGGGCTCGGATTTGGCCTTTTTCTGAGCCGCCTGGGCGAAACCCAGGGAGGCGGCCAGAAAGAGCGCCAAGAGAGCGAAGGCGGCGATTCTTTTTCCGTTCATAGTTCCTCCAATTTTCCCGTGCGATTGCGCACACCTAAATCATATGCATTTTTCGTGCCTATTTTTTTAGGTGATTTGTTCATGCCGGCGTAAAATAATTTTACTTTTGAAGGAGATACTATAGCAAAAAGGCGTCCGGTCTGCAAGGGATATCCTGCCTGCCGGTGACCCGGGGCTATTTCTGATATCGGCGCACGGCTTCCCGGTGTTCACGATAGTTCAGGCTGAAATGGTGGCTGCCGTCATTCTTGGAGACGAAGAAAAGGAACGGCTCGGGGGCCGGACTGAGGGCCGCCTCGATGGAGGCCCGGCCGGGGCTGCAGATCGGGCCGGGCGGAAGCCCGCGATAAATATAGGTATTGTAGGGGCTGTCGAGCCTCATGTCCCGATACTTCAGGTCGCCGTCGAAGGCGCCCTCCCTCTTGAGCGCGTAGATGATCGTCGGGTCGCAGTCGAGCTTCATCCCGATCCTCAGCCGATTGTGGAAAACGGCTGAGACAAGCTCCCGCTCTTCGGGGCGGGAAGTCTCTTTCTCGATGAGCGAAGCCAGGATGACGACCTCCCGGACCGTCCAGCCCATCTCCTCGGCGCGTCGCCGCAGGCCGGCGCCGAAGACCGATTGGAACTGGCCGACCATGCGGGCGGCGACCTCGTCCGGATCGGAGCTCTTGGTGAAATGGTATGTCTCTGGAAAAAGGTATCCTTCCAGGTCTGCGGCCTGCGGGTCCCAGGAGGAGACGAGTTCCGTCCGATTGAAGACGGGAAGGAAATCCCCGGCGGACACGACTCCCTTTTCCTCAAGGAGCGAAGCGATCTCCCGTCCCATGAGGCCCTCGGGGACGGTCACGGGATGAAGATAGACCCGTCCTTCGGTTAGAGCCTGCAGCAGTCCCGACATCCGGACGAGGGATTCGAACCGGTATTCCCCGGCTTTGGGTCCCCGCGGATGATAAAAGAGACTGTAGGCCGCCAGGAAGGCCCCCGGGGAGCGGATGAGGCCCGCCTGCGCCAGTCCCCGGGAGACGGCCCGCATGCCCTTGCCCTTGGTCACTTCGAAGAACACCGGCTCGCGCAGATTGACCGGTCGCGCTTGGCATTCGAAGGCGAACCAGGACGCCAGCCAGAAAAAGAGTATGTTGACCGCCAGCAGGAGCAGGCCGAGGGCTTTACGCGTCATGCGCGCTCTTCCGCCGGCTCTCGAGATAGCTGTCCAGGATCAGGGAGGCGGAGATCTGGTTTTCCACGCTCCGGCGCTGACGGGTCCTGATCTTCTGGCCCCGCATGAGCTGCAGGGCCTGCCGGGTGGTGAGCCGTTCGTCGAAAAAGGAAATGGGCAGGCCCAGTGTTTCTTCGAGCCAGCGGGCGAACTCCCGGGTCTTTTCCGCCCGGCTCCCCGGAGTCCCGTCGAGCCGCACGGGCAGGCCGACGACGATCTCCGAGACTTCGTGCTTCCTGACGAGATTCGAGAAGAACCGGGCGTCCTCTTCCGCGGTCTCGAGGCGGTACGTCATGAGGGGCTGGGCGGTGAGACCCAGGGGATCGCTGAGCGCCAGGCCGACGTTCCGGTCCCCGAAGTCCACGCCCAGGACCCTCACCGGGCTCTCCACTCCAGCCGCCGTTTCCTGGCCCGATGCCGCTCGAAGCCGAGGCGGATGAGCCGGTCCAGGAGCCGGGGAAAGGGCAGCCCGGTCCTTTCCCAGAGGAGGGGAAACATGCTGATTTCGGTGAAGCCGGGAATGGTGTTGATCTCGCTGACTAAAAGCCTGCCCTTCGACCGCTCGAGAAAAAAATCCACCCGAGCCATTCCCGAGCAGCCCACGGCCTTGAAGGCGGCCAGCGACAGGCGGCGCACCTCGCGGAGGATGTCCGCGGGCAGGACGGCCGGAGCGATGAACCGCGTCTTGCCCAAAAGGTATTTATCCTCGTAATCGTAAAATTCACGGTAGGGGATCAGTTCCCCCGGAAGCGAGGCCGAGGGGGAGTCGTTTCCCAGTACGGCGCATTCCAGCTCGCGGCCCGCAACGCCCTGCTCGACCAGGACCTTTCGATCGTAGAGGAAGGCCGTTCTGAGCGCTGGGCCGAGACGGGACCAGACATTCACTTTGGTGATGCCCACGCTGGAGCCGAGGTTGGCGGGCTTGACGAAGACCGGAAGGCGGAACGAGGAACGGATCCGGGACAGGACGGCTTCCCGGCCGCCCCTCCATTCGTTCTCCGGGAGGACCAGGTATTCGACCTGGGGGAGTCCCGCCGCCTTGAGGATCGACTTCGTCAAAGCTTTGTCCATGGCCAGGGCTGAGGCCGCCACTCCCGCCCCCACATAAGGAACATCGGCCAGCTCGAGCAATCCCTGGACCGTGCCGTCCTCCCCGTACGGGCCGTGAAGGACGGGAAAATAGATGTCGGCGGTCCTTCCCCCAGGGAAGATCCCCCGTCTCCAGGGCAGAAAGCTCCGGAAGGGTCCCGCGTTCAATTCGGCGCCGCGGAGATGAGGCGAGGCTACGGTCCGCAGGCCCCCTTTTCTATTGATGTACAGACACAGAGGCCGGTATTTGCGCCTGTCCAGGTTGTTGAAGATCGCCGACGCGGAGCGGATCGAAATTTCGTGTTCCGCCGAGCGCCCCCCGAACAGAAGACCGACGACGATTTTGCGGCGGCGCATGACATCCCACATTCTAGGATATCCGGGGAGGTTTGTCCACGTAAAAGACCGGAAGGGGACCCGCCGCCGGAGACGAGGGAGAAAGTCCCGGGGAGAGCTACTGAAGGCTTTTTTTCAGCTCGCGGCTGGGGGTGAATTTGACCCTTTTCTTGGGAGGGATGGGTATGATCTCCCCCGTCTTCGGGTTGCGGCCCTTGCGCTCCGCGCGGGTCTTGACCTCGAAGCTGCCGAAGCCCGAAAAGGTGACATGGTCGCCCCGGCGCAAAGCTTCTTTGATCCCTTCGAGCATGGCCATATAGGCTTTCTGAGCCTGGAGGATTGTGAGCCCGGAGTCCTGGGCGATTTTTTTGGTGATTTCCCTTTTGCTCATGGACGAACCTCCTCCCCTCTTGCCGGTTGGAATGCCTTTTAAATAATGATAAAAACAATCGAGGGTGCTGTCAAGGCTTCACTCGGCTTTTAGTGATATGATACATAAACGCATGGAAACGGGGCGTCCAGAAACGGCTCTGCTTCTCCGGTGCGCTTCGGCGCGTCTCGGCCCGGAGGAGGGCTCAGGGCTTGCGGACGCACTGCAGAAAGGCCTCGACTGGGAGCTCTTATTCCGGCTCGCTGTCCGCCATCGGGTCGTCCCCCTCGTTTTTCACAACCTCTCCAAATGGGCCGCCCCGCGGGCGCCCGAAGGCTTGCTCGGCCGGCTGCGATCCCTGCATCTCGGCAACCTGGCCGGCAACGTCAGGAAAGCCGGCGCCCTGGCCGGGATCATGACCGCCCTCGAGGCGGCCGGCATCCGGGCCGCGGCCTACAAGGGTGCCGTCCTGGCCGTCTCCGCCTACGGCGACTTGGGCTTGAGGACGTTCAACGACCTCGATGTTTTTGTCGGGCAAGGCGATGTTCTCCGGGCCCTCGAACTGCTCGCCGTCCGCGGCTACAGGATGGCGGGGACGTCGGCTGCGGGGCTCTCCCCCCCGTCGCTCCGTCTCCTGCGCGACGTCGTCCTCCGGGACCGGGAAGGCCGGGTCGCCCTGGAGATCCAGTGGCGGCTCGCCCAGAGGTACCATCCCGTTTTTCGGGAGCCGGGAGATCTCTTGAGGCGCTCCGTTCGCCTCGAAGTCCAGGGCGCCGCTCTCAGGACGTTCTCCGCCGAGGATACGCTCATTCTCCTCTGTCTCCACGGGCTGTATCACGCCTGGAGCCAGCTGCAGATGGTGTGCGATGTGGCCGAGCACTTGAGAAGCGCGCGCCTCGACCCCGGGCTCGTTCTCGAGCTGGCGGGAGAAAACCGGGCCCATGGCATCCTCTTCCTCGGTCTGCACCTGGCGCGCCGTCTCCTGGACGCGCCCCTGCCGAACGCCCTCCTCGACGCCGCCCGGGCCGACCGGTACGCGTCCTCCCTGTCCCGAGACCTGGAACGCCGTTTCTTCGACGCCGAACCTGCCGCTTCCCGCGCCCGGAGACTTTTTTTCCGGGAGGCGCTGCTTCTTCCCGGATTCGGCTCCCGGGTCCGCTATTTCGCCGGAAGGCTGCTGACGCCCAACGAGGAGGACCTGGCCGGCCGGGCTCCGACCTGCTGGAGGAGGCTGCTGTTGCCTGTCCTCAGGCTTTTGAGGCTGTTCCGTTCCTACGTTCTTCAGGATAAAAAAACCGCGGCCGGAGCCCGGGCGTCCGGCCGGTATGAGTCATGAATCCCGAACGCGTCTTCCGTTTCGTCCTCATAGGTGTCTTTTGTCTCTTTTCCATTATGCGCATCCTGTATTATCACCTCGCCAAGCGGGCCGGCTATCGGACGGTCATCGAGGAAAGCCGCAAGTATTCGATCCTGTTGAGCGTTTTCATCTGTTATCAGGTGTTTTCGTTTTTTGTTTACCTGTTCCTCCCGGAATGGCTGTCCTGGGCGGCCTTTTCCCTTCCGCTCGGGACGCGCGCCGCCGGCTCCTCTTTGGCGGTCTTCGCCCTCCTGTTGTTCCTCTGGGTGCACCGCAGCCTCGGCCACAACTTCTCCAGCACCCTTCGAATCAAGGACAGACACAGGGTGGTGACCTCGGGCCCCTACCGGCTTATGCGCCATCCCATGTACTCGGCGTTCTACCTGCTCCACGCCGCCGTGTTCTTCCTGACGAAGAACTGGTTCATCGGCCTGTCCTGGACGCTGGGCTTGACCCTGATCATCATCCTGCGTGTCAAGCGCGAGGAGGAGATGATGGTCCGCCACTTCGGGGACGAATACTCCTCCTACATGAAACGGACGGGACGGTTTCTGCCTCCCCTCCGGTTCCGCGGAATATTCAAGAACAACAGGGGCGCCGTTTGAGGCGGCGGGCCCTCCGGGCCCGTCGGTAGCCGGTTGGCGCGAGGGAGACATCGGTTCTTGAAGAACTCAGGGGGGCTGTAATATGCTTTCGGCCGAAATGGACATCCTTTCCTGGTACGGCGCCCTGGTCCGGTCCATCGAGGGCAGCACCCTCCTGGCCTGGACGGCGCTCGCCGCCGCCCTGGTGATCCTCTCGAAATCAGCCGGCGTGTTCGTCGATTCTTCCGTGCGGATAGCGGAGAAGTTCAAGATCCCGAAGGTGGTCATCGGCATCGTTCTCGTCTCGCTGGCCACTACGGCGCCCGAGCTGTCCGTGTCGCTCATGTCGGCCACGACCGGCAAGCCGGAGATGGCCTTGGGCAACGCCATCGGCTCCGTGATCTGCGACGACGGCCTGGCGCTCGGACTGGCGGGCCTGGTGTCCGCGGCTCCGATTTTGATCATGCCCGTGGTGCTGAGAATCTCGGGCATTTTCCTGCTGTGCGTCGAAATCCTCGCCTTCCTTTTCGTCGTCTTCGACTCCACGCTCGACCGGCTCGAGGGAGCGATCCTCGTCGGACTGTTCTTCGGCTATCTGGCCTATTTGTTATCCCGGCACAAGCGGGGGAAACTGCAGAGCGGCGCGGAGGAAGGGCCGATGCCGGCCAAAAAAGCGGTTGTTCCCGTCGTCGCCCTGCTTTTCGTCGTCAGCCTCCTGGGGATCATCGCCGCCAGCAAATTCATCGTCGTCGCGGCGGTCAAGATCGCCCACGTCTTTCGCGTGCCCGAGACGGTCATCGCCCTGACCGTCGTGGCCTTCGGCACGTCCATCCCCGAAGTCGCGACCTGCGTCGTCGCCGCCCGGCGGAAGCAGGGCGCCCTCGCCGTGGGCAACATCATCGGCGCCGACATCATGAACATCTGCTGGGTCGCGGGCGCTTCCGCCGTGGCCAATCCTCTCGTCCTCGGAACGAAGGAGATTCTATTCATGTTTCCGGCGATGTTCGTCATCGTCGGGGCCATGCTGGCCATGCTGCGCCATCGATACTCGCTCACCCGGCCCAAGGGGGCGGTCCTCCTGGGGCTCTATGTCCTCTATCTGTTCCTGGCCGCGTTTGTCATGAAATTTCCGGCGTAACAATCAAGAATCACTACGATCATCCGGCGCCGCCCCCGCCCCCTCCGCCGCCCCCTCCGCCGCCGCCGCTGAAACCGCCCCCGCTCCCGGACGAGTAATGGGCGGCCGAGGCGCTGGCCTGTTCGATCGTCGTCGCCGCCGCCTCGATGCCGCGGACGACGGAAGTCAGGCCGTCGAGGCCTCGGAAGCCGTCGCGGCTTAAGCCCGCATACCACAGGGGAGCGGAAGCCCGGCCGTCTTGGAGCAGGACGGGCAGGGCCCGGAGGATCTTCTTGGCCTGCCCGAAGAGGATGCCGAAAACGAGGTAGCTCTCCCAGAGGACGTA
>VGJG01000051.1 GCA_016867615.1 Candidatus Aminicenantota bacterium
CATGGGGCCTCAACCCTCCCGTTCTTTCTTCTTTCGAAAGGAAATGAGGAGGGCATCGGCGCCCGACGCAGTACCTTTTGGAGTGCGGCGGCACGACGCCGCTTTGGATGGCGGCATCACGATGCCGCCCGCTCCGACTTCGGCTCCGCTCTCCTCGACCTGCGTCAAGGAACCGTGCCCGCTCCGCCTCCGTACGGGTTTCCCAACACCCGGCCGGCGCCTTGTTTACGCGGTTGAGAGGAATATTGAGCGGGTCGTTACTGCCCTCCCCTTACTTTTTTTAATGGAGGGGAAAAATGATGGGCATCGGCGCCCGGCGCGGGTGAGGCGCCGGAAAGGGAGAGAATATGGAGGCGCCGCCGGGACTGTGGTATTTTATTCGTGCCATGGCCGTTCTGCATGTCCTGGGCACGGGCGGGGCGACGCCGACCGCTGAGCGGGACAACACGGCTTTCGCCCTGGAGGCGGGGAGCCGGGTGGCGCTCATCGACTGTCCGGGAAGCATCCTTCTTAAGTTGAGGAAGGCCGGCCTCGACCGGCGTCTTCTGGAATCCCTCCTCGTGACCCATGTCCATCCCGATCACATCTACGGCCTGCCGTCGCTCGTTCACGGCCTGATGCTCATGGAGGGACGCCTGCGCCTCTTCGGCTCGAGGGAGAGCCTGGAGTTCTGCCGCCGCCTCCTCGACCTCTTCGGGTTGCGCGGGCCCAAGATCCGGATGCGCGTCGAGCCGATCGAGGTTGTGCCGGGGGTTCGGTTCGAGGTCCATGACGGACTGGAAGCCGAAGGGATCGTCGTTCCCCACACGGCGGCTTCGCTGGCTTTTCATCTTTATTATAAGGACAGCCGGGGCGGATGGGTCGTTTCAGGGGACACCCCTCCGGTTTCCGAGATCTTCGACAGGTCGGGGGCGGCGGACGGGCTGGTCCACGACTGCAGCGCCCCCGAGCGGTTTTTCGTGAGATATCCCGACCTGAGGAAGATGCACACCAGCGCGCTGGAGCTCGGCCGGAGGGCGCAGGAGGCGGGCGTATCGCTCCTCGTCCCCTGCCATTTCTTCGGCGAGGCGGATTTCCATCTCGAGGAGGTCGAGGAGGAGATCCGGCGTGATTACCGCGGGCGGCTGATCATTCCCCGGGACATGCAGACGATCGGACTGTCCGAGGTATGAACCGTCGGGGAGCGCCCGGACCTTCCGGCGCCGAGGCAGTCACGAGGAGGGACGAGGATGAGATGTCTTTGCTGGCCGGTCCTGGCGGCGGCCTGCGTGTCGAACAAGAGGTGTGGGCCGCCGTGACGCGCCGGACCATTGACGGCAAGAACCCGGACGGCTGGTTCCCCGAGCAGAGGCTCTCCCTCGAGGAGGCTTTGCGCGGCTACACCCGGAACGGCGCCTACGCGGAATTCGCCGAGGAGGAGAAGGGATCGATCGAGACCGGCAAGCTGGCCGACCTGACCGCCCTGGACAGGGATCTGTTCGCCCTCCCGGCCGAGAACATCACCGCCGCCCGAGTGCGGCTGACCGTCATGAACGGGCGGGTGGTGTATGAGAAAAAGCCGGCGAAGCCCTAGGCCGTCATCAGACGGGTGTTGCGCCGGTCTTTTTTGGAGCGCGGCCGCACGAGGCCGTTTTGGATTGCGGCGGCGCGATTCGTGAAGTTGTGAGATGTCCAAGTTTCTGGTATGATAACGCCTCATTTTTTTCGGTGAATCATAAGGAGGCCTCATGAATTTCGGAGTCATCAACGAAAGCCAGAAGATAGAGCACCGCGCCGGGCTCTCGCCGAGCGGCGTGTCCTTCCTGGTCGACCAGGGGCACACCGTTTACATCCAGGCCGGGGCCGGCCAACGGGCCGGCTACACCAACGAAGACTACGCCGGCCTGGGGGCGAAGGTGGTCTTCACCAAGGATGAGGTGTTCGGCCGCTCGGACGTCGTCATCAACATCTCCCCCTTGAACGAGGAGGAGAGCAAACTGGTCAAGCCGGAGCAGATCCTCGTCGGCTTCCATCACCTGGCCGTGGCCCGCAAGCCCATCCTCGAGGAGTTCCTGCAGAAGAAGGTGACGATCATCGGCCTGGAGATCATGCAGGACCAGGAGGGCCGGCTGCCCTTCCTCGAGAGCCTGGGCGAGGTGGCCGGACAGCTCTGCTCCAACATCGCCGGCTACTACCTCCAGACCAGCCAGGGAGGTCGGGGGACGATCATCGGCGGCACGGTCAGCGTTCCGCCGGCCACGGCGGTCATCATCGGTACGAGCATCCTGGCCAAGAGCGCCCTGCGGGCGCTGTACGACGCCGGGGCCCAGACGATCGTCCTGGGGCTGTTCATGGACCGCATGAAGGAGCTCGAGGATTTGACCTCGGGCCGGGTCGTGTCCATGATGGGCAGCAAGTACAACATCGGCCGCATGGTCCGCATCGCCGACGTCCTGGTCGGCGCCGTGCTCCGTCCGGGGGAGAGGGCGCCGGTCATGGTCACCCGCGACATGGTCAAGACGATGAAAAAAGGCTCGGTGGTCATCGACCTGGCCATCGACCAGGGCGGCTGCATCGAGACCAGCCGGCCCACGACCCTGGATCAGCCCGTCTACAAGGAAGAGGGCGTCATCCACTATTGCGTCCCGAACCTGACCGCCTCGGTCAGCCGGACGTCGACCAAGGTCATCTCCAACCACCTCATCCGCTATCTGAACCTCCTGGGGGAAGGGGGGCTGGAGAACGCCCTGAAGAAGAGCGTTTCGCTCTGCCGGGGGATCTATGCCCATCAGGGCAAGATCGTCAGGCCGAGCATCGCCGAGCGGTTCAAGCTCCCCTGTTCGGAGCTGAAGGTCTGAAAAAGGTTTCGGGACGGGACAGGGGAAAGAGGGCAAGGCGCAGGAGCCGGCTGTAGGCCGGAGCTCTGCGACACAACGACGACCCGGACGGCAAAGAGACGGTCATGGCGGAAAGCAAAAAAGAGCTGGACCCCGAACTCAAGAAGCGCTTGAAGGAGAGCTACGACCTTCCCTGGCGCAAGGAGCTTCGCCAGGCCATGCCCGTCAAGGAGAGGATGCGCCTCCCCCGGGAGAAGATGCCGGAGCGCGAAGCGGAGGAGAGGAACAGGGATTTTTGCGAGGTCAACGTCGGGATCGCTCCCGAAGCCGCCGTCCGCGAGGCGCGCCGATGCCTGGATTGCGCCAACCCCCAATGCGTCGCCGGCTGTCCGGTGGCCATCGACATCCCAGGCTTCGTTAAGCTCGTGGAAAAAGGGGATTTCGTCGGTGGAGTCCGGAAAATCAAGGAGACGAACTCCCTGCCCGCCATCTGCGGCCGGGTTTGTCCCCAGGAGACGCAGTGCGAGGACGTCTGCACGCTGAAGAAAGCCACCGGAGTTCCCGTGGCCATCGGCAACCTGGAGAGGTTCGTGGCGGATTTCGAGAGGCATCAGGGGGAGGTCTATATCCCCCCCGCTCCGCCCGACACGGGCTTCAAGGCGGCCGTCATCGGCGCCGGACCGGCGGGCCTGACCGTGGCCGGGGACCTGGCCAAGAAGGGCCACCGGGTGACGATCTTCGAAGCCCTGCACACCGCCGGTGGAGTCCTGGTTTACGGCATTCCGGAATTCCGCCTGCCCAAGGCCATCCTCCGGTCCGAGGTCGAGTATCTTCAGAAGATGGGCGTCGAGCTGCGCACGAACTATGTCGTGGGCAAGACGGCCGACCTGGACGACCTGCGCCGGCAGGGATACAAGGCCTTCTTCATCGGCAGCGGGGCCGGGTTGCCGAATTTCATGAAGGTTCCCGGTGAGAACCTGGTGGGCATCTACTCGGCCAACGAATACCTCACCCGGGTCAACCTCATGCGCGCCTACGATTTTCCCCTGGCCGACACGCCCGTCCTCAAAGCCAGGACGGCGGCCGTCATCGGCGGGGGGAACGTGGCCATGGACTCGGTGCGCACGGCCAAGCGGCTGGGCGCGGAGAGGGCCATGATCATCTACCGCCGCTCGCGGCAGGAGATGCCCGCCCGCGTCGAGGAGGTCAAGCACGCCGAGGAGGAGGGGATCGAGTTCCAGTTCCTGACAACCCCCACCCGCTACATCGGCGACGAGCGCGGCCGGCTGAAGGCCATGGAAACCCTGCGCATGGAGCTGGGGGAGCCCGACGCCTCGGGCCGGCGCCGGCCCGTGCCCGTTCCGGGTTCGGAGTGCGTCACCGAGGTCGACCTCGCGGTCGTGGCCATCGGCCAGAGCCCCAACCCCCTCATCGCCCAGGCCACGCCGGGGCTCAAGGTCGGCAAGTGGGGCAACCTGGAGGTCGACTGGGCGACGCTGGCCACGAGCCTGGAGGGCGTCTATGCCGGCGGGGACATCATCCGCGGCGGGGCGACGGTCATTCTGGCCATGGGCGACGGCCGGACGGCGGCCGCCGAGATCGACCGCTACCTGCGAGGACTTTCCTGACCGAGTCAGGTTGGGCAAATCATCATAAACGTATTGGAGGATTCATATGAGTTGGGTCGATGAATACAAGAAGAAGCTGTGCAGCGCGGAGGAGGCCGTATCGGTCATCAAGAGCAAAGACCGCGTGTACATCAGCGGCAACGCCGCCACGCCCTACGTTTTGAACAAGGCCCTGGCCAAGAGGAAGGATGAGCTCCAGGGCGTGGAGCTCGTTCACGTCCTGCTGCTGGGCGAGGACCCGTTGTCCAGGCCGGAGATGGAGGGCCATTTCCGCCACAATTCGCTGTTCGTCGGGCCGGCCGACCGCAAGGCGATCAACGACGGGCGCGCCGACTACGTGCCCATCTTCCTGCATCAGATCCCGGGGCTGTTCCTCTCGGGACAGATGCCCCTCGACGTGGCCATGCTCCACGTCTCCCCGCCCGACGAGCACGGCTTCGTCAGCCTGGGCGTCGAGGTCCTGTCGTCCAAAGCCGCCGCGGAGAAAGCCAAGGTCGTCATCGGCCAGGTCAACGACAAGATGCCCCGGGTGCTGGGCGACTCGTTCGTTCACGTCTCCCGGTTCCAGAAGGTCGTCGAGATCTCGGAGCCCCTGCCCCAGCTGGAGAAGAGCCCCTTCTCCGAGGTGGAGATGAAGATCGGCAAGCATATCGCCGACCTGATCGAGGACGGCTGCACCCTTCAGCTCGGCATCGGCGGCATCCCCGACGCCGTCCTGGCCTCGCTCAAGGGCCGGCGCGACCTGGGCATCCACACCGAGATGGTCTCGGACGGGGTCATGGAGGCCATCGAGTCGGGCATCGTCACCGGCTCCCGCAAGACCTTCCATCCCGGCAAGGTCATCATCACCTTCGCCCTGGGGTCGAGCCGGCTGTACGACTTCGTGGACAACAACCCGGTCATCGAGGCCCATCCCACGGATTACGTCAACCATCCCTTCAACGTCTCGCGCAACGAAAACATGGTGGCCATCAACTCGGCCATCGAGGTGGACATCACCGGCCAGGTCTGCTCGGACTCGATCGGCACCTACATCTACAGCGGGTTCGGCGGCCAAGTCGATTTCATCCGCGGCGCGGCCCACTCCAAGGGCGGCAAGCCGATCATCGCCCTGCCGGCCACGGCCAAGGACGGCGAGATGACGCGCATCGTGCCCTTCCTCAAGCAGGGCGCGGGCGTGGTCACCACCCGGGCCGACGTGCGCTACGTCGTCACCGAGTTCGGCGTGGCCTATCTCCACGGCAAGAACCTCATGGAGCGGACCCAGGCGCTGATCAACATCGCCCACCCCAAGTTCCGGCCGGATCTCATCCGGGAGGCCAAGTCGCGGCATCTGATCCGCTGACCCCGGAGACGGGATGGAGCAGCCCGACCTCTTTCCGCCGGACGCCGGACGCATCGGCACGGATGAGTCGGGCAAGGGCGATTACTTCGGCCCGCTGGTCGTGGCCGCGTTCTTTCTGCCCGAAGGCCAGGAGGAGGTCCTGCGCGAGCTCGGAGTCCGGGACAGCAAGACGACCTCGGACAACCGCGCCCGGGAGCTGGCCGAGGTCCTTCGCCGGGGCTATGTCCATTCGGTGGTGGCCGTCGGCCCGGAGCGCTACAACGAGCTCTACGACCGGCTGCGCAATCTCAACAAGATCCTGGCCTGGGCGCACGCCCGGGTCATCGAGAACATCCTCCTGGAAAAGAACGTCAAGCTGGCCGTCACCGACCAGTTCGGGGACAAAGCCTTCGTGCTCAACGCCCTGATGAAGAAGGGCCGGACGATTTCGCTCATCCAGAAGCCGAAGGCCGAGGAAGACCCGGCCGTGGCCGCGGCCTCGCTCCTGGCCCGGGCGGAGTTCCTGAAGCGGCTCCATTTTCTGTCGCGGGACACGGGGTTCGAGCTGCCCAAGGGCTCCTCGCCCCCGGCCGAGGCGGCGGCGGTCGCGCTGGTGAAGCAGCAGGGCCCCGAAGCCCTGAACCGCGTGGCCAAGGTGCACTTCAAGATGACCGCCCGCATCCTCGCCGCCGCCAAATAATGGGGCAAATAATGGGGGACACAGCACATATTTGCCTGATTGGAAATCATGTGTGTTCCAAATAATATAAGAGATTACAGTGTATCCGTCAGGTTAATAGGAATAATGTCCCCCCTTTAGAGGAGGAGGAAATGGCCGGGATTCTTAAGGTTGTTCTCGTCATCGGCCTCCTCCTTTTCCTGATCAGGAAGAAGTGGGACTTGGGGCTCGTCCTTTTCCTGGGCGCCGGCCTGACCGCGGTCCTCTTCGGCCTCGAGGTCCGCGCCATCGGCCGCGACGTTTTCCAGGCCTCCACCGCCGGCGAAACGCTCAGTCTGGTGGGCATCTTCTGGCTGGTGATCTATCTCGGGACCTTCCTGAAGACGAAGGAATATTTCAAGGTCATGATCGACGCCCTGAAGCGTCTCGTTCCCGACGCGCGGCTCATCCTCGCCCTGCCGCCGGCGTTCATCGGCCTCCTGCCCGTTTTCGCCGGGGCCATGCTCTCGGCGCCCATCATCGAGGAGGCGGGGGGGAGATGGGGCCTCAAGCCGGCCTGGAAGACGTTCTACAACTACTGGTTCCGCCACATCTGGGAATACACCTGGCCGCTCTACGCCAACCTCATCATCGCCGCGGCCGTACTGAAGATCCCCATTCTGCGGATCTCCCTCCACCAGATCCCCTTCACCCTCCTGGCCGCCGGCGCGGGGCTGGTCATGCTTTTCCGGTATGTCCCCGCCCTGCCCCGGGAGAGCCGGGAGGGGAGGAAGCGCGCCGCCGCGGGGCGCCTTCTTTTCAGCCTGTGGCCCATCCTCCTGGTCATCGTGCTCATCTTCGGCCTGCGCCTGAAAATGCTCCTGGCCCTGGGAATTGCGGCCCTGGCGACGCAGGTCCTGTCCCGGATGAACCTCAGGGAGCGGGCGGGCCTCATCCTCAAGAGCCTCGACTGGAAGTCGGGCATCCTCATCGTGTCGGTCATGGTCTTCAAGAAGATCCTCGGCACATCGGGGGCGCTCGAGGCCGTGAGCCGGGCCGTGTCGCCCCAGGGCGCCGGGGCCTACATCCTTCTTTTCGCCGCGCCGTTCCTCATCGGCTGGCTGACGGGCGTCAACCAGGCGTTCGTCGGGATCTCCTTTCCCATGCTCCTGCCGATCTTCGGGGCGGGCCATCCCGACATGGTCCTGGTGGTCTTCGCCTACGTCAGCGGGTTCGTCGGCATCCTCCTCTCGCCGGCTCATCTCTGCCTGATCACGACCGTCGCCTATTTCAAGACATCGTTGCGCGACGTCTACCGCATCCTCCTCCCCCCAGCGGCCGTCGTCTGGGCCGCGGCGCTGGTGATGCTGGTCGTTGCAAAATTTGTCTTATGATCTGAGACGAATTTCTTTCAGAAGGCGTCTCTTAAGTGAAAGTGGCCGTTGAGCGAGCTTTGTTTTCATGAGGATGGCAACAATGCTGGGCGGTTTTCTTCCATTTTGTGTGGGGAGACCGGCCTCCCTTCCAAGTGCGTCGGCCCATAGAAGATGGAAGAGAACCTGCTGGGTTTTTCCATAAATTGACAAAAGAACTGATTATGCTAGACTTTATATGAGGCAAAGAAATGAAAAAGGCTTATGCGGACAGAGCCATAGCAAAGAAAACAACGCGTCGACATGGAAATTCCATATCGGTTCGTTGCCGGGAGAAGAAGACTGTCCGACGCCGCCGCATCCATGTTGCTCCGCCGGCTTCGGCAAGGGAGATACTGGATTCTCTGGGCATTTCCCCTTCTGAAATCCGCGCGGCCCTTAAGGCCATCGATTCATAATCTTTGCGAATTTCCACAAATAAGTCCGATCCGACGGCAGTCTTTCTCAATGTGCCGTTCGATGCTCGATACGAGCCTCTTTTCCTCGCCCTGATCGCCTCCCTGATTTCTATCGGAAGAAAACCCTGGTGTGTTCTGGAAATTCCCGAGCACGGACAGGGACGCCTGAAGAGGATAGTGGAACATATCAGGGCTTGCCGGGTGTCGCTTCACGACCTCTCCAGAGTCGGGCCTCCTCCGCGATTCAATATGCCTTTTGAGCTCGGCTTGGCCTACGCGCAGAAGATCTATCTCAAATCGGCAAGGGATCACTCGATTGTTCTTCTTGAATCCGTGCGCCATAGGCTTGCCAAAACGCTGAGCGACATGGCGGGCTTCGATCCCGTGATCCATATGAATTCCCCCCGTCGCGTTATTTCTGGAATCCTTGATAGCCTGGGAACAGGGGCATCGGATCCGGCGGTGCCGGATGTTTATCGATTATGGAAGCAGCTTATGAAGGCTGCAAGGCAGCTCAAAAAGTCATCAGGACAAGACGATATTTATTCCAGATCGCTTTTCAGGAAATTGGTCGCCGCCAGCACGGAGCTGTCTGTTCGATGCGGATTTATTCTGCGCTGATATTTAATAACATATTTCGTAT
>VGJG01000052.1 GCA_016867615.1 Candidatus Aminicenantota bacterium
GAGGGCGGCGGGACATCCCGCCGCCCTCTTTTTTTTTGCCACATCGTGCTAAAATAAAATCATGGCCATGACGAGAAAACGCCGCCTCATCGCCGCCGGGGCGCTGCTCCTGGCCCTGGCAGCGGCCTGGATCCTCATCCCCCGCGGGGCCGGGTTCGACCGCCTGAAATCCAGGGACGATTACAACGTCATCCTCATCACCGTCGACACCCTGCGCGCCGACCGCATCGGCTGCTACGGCTTCCAGGGGGTCGAGACGCCCACCATGGACATGTTCGCCTCGCGGGGGGTCAAGTTCGACCGCTGCTACGCCCCGACGCCCCTGACCCTGCCCTCCCACACGACGCTCATGACCGGCACGCACCCGGCCCATCACGCGGTCCGTGACAACGGCGGGTTCGTCGTGCCCTCGGAGCTTGCGACCCTGGCCGAGCTCTACAAAGCCAAGGGGTACGCCACGGCCGCCTTCGTCGCGGCCTACGTGCTCGACTCCAAGTGGGGCCTCGACCGCGGGTTCGACCACTATTTCGACCGCTTCGACCTCAGCCGTTTCGAGAGGATCTCGCTGGGCTCGGTTCAGCGTCCGGCCAACGAGGTCATCGACGAGTCCCTGGCCTGGCTCGCGGCCAACAAGGACCGTCCGTTCTTCGCCTGGATCCACCTCTACGACCCCCACACCCCCTACGAGCCCCCGCCGGAATACGCGGCCCGTTACCCGAACAACCCCTATCTGGGGGAGATCGCCTTCACCGACAGCCAGCTCAAGCGGCTGTGGGATGCGCTCTCCGGCTGGGGCCTCGCCGACGACCTGTTCCTCGTGTTCGCCGCGGACCACGGCGAGAGTCTGGGCGAGCACAACGAGTCCACGCATGGTTTCTTTGTCTACCAGGCGGCCATCCATGTGCCCCTCATCTTCGTCACGCCCTTTCCCGGGCTCCAGGGCGTGTCCACGGCCCAGGTCTGCGGCCTGGTGGACGTCCTGCCGACGCTGTGCGAGATGTCGGGGCTTCCCGTCCCCGCCCAGAACCAGGGAAGCAGTCTCGTCCGTTCCTTCTTCAAGCCGGAACGGACGGCGAGGGAGCTGGCCTACGCCGAAAGCTTCTATCCCCGCTTCCACTACGGCTGGTCCGAGCTCAAGAGCGTCCAGGACGACCGCTGGAAGCTCATCCTCGCCCCCGCGCCCGAGCTCTATGACCTGACCCGCGACCCCCGGGAGCAGACGAACCTCGCCGCCGTGGAGAAGAAAGTGTTCGCCGACCTGAGCGCCGAGGCCGAGAGGTTTCTGGCCCAGATCGAGCGGAACGCCCTGGAGATCGACTTCCGCAAAATCGACGAGGACACCCGGGAGAAACTCGCCTCGCTGGGCTACATCGGCTCCTTCACCGACTCGGCCAAGCTCAAGGGACGGAAGCTGGCCGACCCCAAGGACAAGATCGGGGTGTTCAACGAGCTGTCCCGGGCCAGGGAGCTGGGCATGAGCGGCGACCCCGAGGAGGGCGCCCGGATCATCCGGGCCATCATCCGCGACGACCCGGACATCGCCGACGCCCACTTCGCCCTGGGCAACATCTACTTCAAGCAGCGCAAATTCCTCGAAGCCGTCGCGGCCTTCAAGAGGTCCCTGGAAATCAAGCCCGACGACTCCTTCACCGTGATCAACATCGCCAACTCCTACGTGGGCCTGAGGCGCTTGGAGGAGGCCGAAGCCTTCGTCCTCGACTACCTGAAGAAGGGCTTCTCCGACTCGCAGCTCTTCTATCTCCTGGGCAACATGAGCTATCACCGGAAGGAGTACGACAAGGCGGTCATGTATTTCGAGGAGTGTCTGGCCCAGAACCCCGACTCGGCGGCCTCGCACAACGCCCTGACCGCCCTGTACATCACCCGGGGGGACCTGGTCCGGGCTGAGGAGCACAACCGGTCGGCCATGGCCATCAACCCCAAGCTGTCCAATGTCCATTACAACCGGGCCCAGATCCTGGAGGCCCGGGGCGATCTGGCCGCCGCCGCCGAGTCGTACCGGACGGAGATCGCTTCGACGCCCAGCCATTTCAAGGCCCTGTTCAACCTGGCCCGCGTCTACAGGAAACTGGGCCGGCCGGAGCAAGAACGCGCCTGCCTGGAATCGGCCGTCGAGGCCGACGCGGATTTCCCCCTGACCTATTTCTACCTGGCCCGGATCCGTCTCAACAGCGGGGAGGACTACGGCCAAGCCGTGGCCCTGGTGAAAAAAGGGATCGAGCTCGAACCGGAGAAACACGACCTGGCCCTGGGCTATTTTCTCCTGGCCGACCTCTACAACCGCCTGGGAGAAGCCTCCCTGTCCCGGGATTACGCCCTGCGCGGGCAGACCCTCGCGGCCGAGACGGCCGGCCGGCGCTGATATTCCCGTCCCTTCGCCTTGCTTTTTGGGGGCGTTCATGCTAACTTTGGGCCTCATTTTTCGCCGTCTCATGATTGAAAGACCATGCTTTCGGTAGACATCTCCGCCCTGTTCGTCTTCCTCATCGTCTGGGTGCTGATCCTCGTCCTGAACAAGGTCTTCTGGAAGCCCGTGCGCAGGATCCTCGACGAGCGCGCGGGACGGCTTGAGGAAGCCCGAAGGGCGGCGCGGGAAAGTCTGGAGGGATACGAAGAGTCGCTGCGGAGCGTGGAGCAATCCGTCCGGGGCGCCCGCCTCGAGGCGGAGAGGATCCGGGACAGGCTGTCCGCCGAAGCCGCCGCGGAGAAGGGCCGCCTCCTGGCCGAGGTGAACGCCGCGTCCCGGCGCCTGCTGGAGGAGGCCGGGGCCGAGGTCGCCTCTCAGGTCGCAGACCTGAAGAAGGAGCTGGAAAAAAGCACGGACGACCTGGCGGAGAGGATCGAGCGGAGGCTTGTGCCATGAAGGGCCGGACGGCCGCCTGGCTCGGCATTCTGCTCCTCGCCGTCGCCCCCTGCCTCCGGGCGTCGGAGGAGAGCGCCCATCACGGCGGCGGCATGGATTTCATCGGCAAGGTCCTGAATTTCCTCGTCCTCTTCGGGGGCTTGGCCTATATCCTGCACAAGCCGCTGCGCGCCTTTCTCCGGAAGCGGACCGAGAACGTCCGGCTGGTCCTGGAAGAGTCGGAGAAGGATCGGCTCTTGGCCGATGAGAAGCTCCGCTCGGCCCGGGAGCGCCTGGCGGGCCTCGCTTCCGAGGTCGAGGCCATGAAGCGGGCCGCGGAGGCCGAGGGGCGGGCCGAGCAGGACAGGATACGGCGCCTGGCCGCGGAGGAAGCGGAGAAGATCAAGAGACTGGCCCGGGCCGACATGGAATCCCGCGTGAGAGCCGGGGTCCGGGAGTTGAAGCGCCATGCCGCGGCGCTGGCCGTGGAGCGGGCCGGGGCGCGGATCAGGGAGCGCCTGACTTCCGAGACCCAGGCTGTCCTTATCGAAGGGGCGATCAAAGATCTGGCTGGGAGAGATGAAAAAGAAGGTCCTGACCCGAAGGTACGGCCAAGGGCTCATTAACGCCCTGAGGGACGAGCCGGACTATCAAAAGGTCCGGGCGGAGCTCTCCGAGACGGCCGCGCTTCTCCGGGGTCCGGGAGCGCTGTCGGTTTTCCTGGCCAGTCCCTTTCACGCCCGGAGCGCGAAGATGCGGGTGGTGAGCGAAGTCCTGGAGAAAGCGGGTTCCGACGCCCGCGTCCGGAACTTCATCCGCCTGCTCCTGGAGAAGGGACGTTTCGAGCTCCTGCCCGGCGTTCTCGACCTCCTGCCCGAGCTCTGGAACGACAGGATGGGCGTGGTGACCGTTGAGGTCGCTTCGGCCGCGCCGCTCTCCGAGACCCAGAAGGGTGATCTCAAGGCGGCGCTCGAGTCCAGGGAGGGACGGCCCGTCTCCCTGAGCTACCGCCTGGACCCGGAGCTCGTCGGCGGGCTCAGCATTCGCAAGGGCAACGAGATCATGGACCTGTCCCTGAGGGGACGGCTGGCCAGGCTGCAGGACCTCCTGGCCGGAGACTGAAGAGAGGCGAGCATGCGCATCAAGGCGGACGAGATAAGCAAGATCATCCAGAGGCAGATCGAGGGCTACAAGGCGGAGGTGGACGTCCAGGAAGTCGGGACGGTGATCTCCGTCGGGGACGGCATCGCCCAGCTCCACGGCCTGGACCGGGTCATGTACAACGAGCTCCTGGAGTTCCCCCGGGACGTCTTCGGCCTGGCGCTCAACCTGGAGGAGGACAGTGTGGGGGCCGTGCTCCTCGGCGAGAGCGACCGGGTGCGCGAGGGCGACCTGGTCAAGCGCACCCACCGCATCATGCAGGTGCCCTCCGGCCCGGCCCTCATCGGCCGCGTGGTCAACCCCCTGGGCCGGCCCATGGACGGCAAGGGCCCGGTCCAGACCGACGTCCATATGCCCGTCGAGCGCCTGGCGCCCGGCGTCGTCGATCGCCTGCCCGTCCGCGAGCCGCTCCAGACGGGGATCAAGGCCATCGACGCCATGATCCCCATCGGCCGCGGCCAGCGGGAGCTCATCATCGGCGACCGCCAGACGGGCAAGTCGGCCATCATCATCGACGCCATCCTCAGCCAGAAGGACACGGGCGTCATCTGCATCTACGTGGCCATCGGCCAGAAGAACTCGACGATCGCCCACTTCATCAAGACCCTGGAGGATTTCGGGGCCATGGACTACACGATCGTCGTCGCCTCCTCGGCCTCCGACCCCTCGTCCCTCCAGTATCTGGCGCCCTACAGCGGCTGCGCTATCGGCGAGTATTTCCGCGACACGGGCCGCCATGCCCTGGTCGTTTATGACGACCTGTCCAAGCACGCCGCCGCCTACCGCGAGATCTCCCTCCTTCTCCGCCGCCCGCCGGGCCGGGAGGCCTACCCTGGGGACGTTTTCTACCTCCACTCCCGGCTCCTGGAGCGCGCGGCAAAGCTCAACGACGAGCTGGGGGGCGGGTCGCTCACCGCCCTGCCCATCATCGAGACCCAGGCGGGCGACGTCTCGGGCTACATCCCGACCAACGTCATCTCCATCACCGACGGCCAGATCTATCTCGAGCCCGAGCTGTTCAACGCCGGCGTGCGGCCGGCGATCAATGTCGGCATCTCCGTGTCGCGCGTCGGCGGCAACGCCCAGGTCAAGGCCATGAAGCAGGTGGCCGGCAAGCTCCGCGGCGACCTGCAGCAATACCGAGAGCTCCTGACCTTCGCCCAGTTCGGGACCGAGCTGGACAAGATCAGCCAGGCCCAGCTCGACCGCGGCGTGCGGCTGACCGAGGTCCTGAAGCAGGGCCAGTACGCCCCCCTGCCCGTGGAGAAGCAGATTTTGATCATCTTCGCCGGAAACCGCGGCTTCTTGGACGGGCTGCGCGTGGAGCAGATCGCCCGCTACGAGTCCGGGCTGTACGCCTTCCTGGAGCGGGAGCGCCGCGACATCCTGGAGGCGCTCAGGGAAAAGAAGGCCATCGACGCCCGGCTCGAGGAGGCGATCCACGCCGCCCTGAAGGAGTACGGGGACCGGTTCCGGGAGGAAGACGCCTGACATGCCCGCCCTGATCGACCTCCGGCGGCGCATCCGCAGCGTGCAGAACACGCAGCAGATCACCAAGGCCATGAAGACCGTCGCCACGGCCAAATTCCGCAAGTCCCAGCGCCGGGTGCTCGAGTCGCGGCCCTGGTGGCACACCTGGCCGGAGCTCCTCCGCCGGGCGGCCGCCTGGGCCCCTCCGGGCGCGCACCCGCTCCTCGACCGCCGGCAGGAGATGCGGACGACCGGCCTGGTCATCACCTCGGACAAGGGGCTGGCCGGGGCCTTCAACTCCAACCTCCTGGCCCGGGCGCAGGAGGTCTTCGAGGAGCGGGCCCGGACGTCCGAAGTCCGGCTGGCGCTCATCGGCAAGAAGGCCGTGAATCATTTCAAGCGGAGGGGCTTCCCCGTCGCCCTGGCCGTCGCCGAGCGGACGGACAAGATGACGGCCGCCGAGGTCGAAGCCGTCGCCCGCGAGCTCCTGCGGCTCTTCATCTTTCAGAGGACGGACGCCGTGACCGTCGTCTACAACGAGTTCAAGTCCATCCTCGCCCCGCGGGTGACCGTCCTGCCCCTGCTGCCCCTGGCCGCCGAGGAGGAGGGGGCGGGAGGGGCCCCGGACTGGGAGCCGGAGCTCCGGGCGGCCCTCGTCCGGCTCCTGCCCCTGGGGCTGACCCTCCAGGTCCTGCACTGCTTCTACGAATCCCAGGCCGCCGAGCACGCGGCCCGGATGATGGCCATGGACAACGCCACCCGGAATGCCGGGGAGCTCATCGGCCGTCTCGTGCTCGAGCTCAACAAGATCCGCCAGGCCTCGATCACCAAGGAGCTTCTGGAGATCATGACCGCCGTCGAGGCCCTGGCCGGCTAGAGGAACGGAGAGAGACATGACCGCAGCCGTGGCTGAATCGAAGGTCGGACGCGTGGTCGAGATCATCGGCCCCGTCGTTGACGTGGAATTCAAGGACAAGGAGCTGCCCAAGATCCACAACGCCGTCCGCATCACCAGCGAGGGGTATGAGACGCCCTCTCCGGTGGACATCATCGTCGAGGTCGAGCAGCACCTGGGCGAGAGCCGGGCCCGGTGCGTGTCCATGCACCCCACCGACGGCCTGTCCCGGGGGATGAAGGCCATCAACCTGGACGGGCCGATCACCGTCCCCGTGGGCGAGGCCACCCTGGGCCGGGTGATGAACGTCATCGGCGAGCCCGTGGACCACATGGGCCCGATCGAAAGTTCCGTCCGCTACCCCATCCATCGGCCGCCCCCGCCCCTCTCGGAGCAGAGCACGACTCTGGAGATGTTCGAGACCGGCATCAAGGTCATCGACCTCATCCAGCCCTTCCTCAAGGGCGGGAAGATCGGGCTGTTCGGCGGGGCGGGCGTGGGCAAGACGGTCATCATCATGGAGCTCATCCACAACGTCGCTTTGAAGCACGGCGGCTATTCTGTCTTCGCCGGCGTGGGCGAGCGGACGCGCGAGGGCAACGACCTGTGGCTGGAGATGAAGGAGTCGGGCGTCATCAACAAGACGGCCCTGATCTACGGCCAGATGACCGAGCCGCCGGGGGCGCGGCTCCGCGTGGGCCTCTCGGCTCTGTCCGTGGCCGAGTATTTCCGGGACGAGATGAACCAGGACATCCTGCTGTTCATAGACAACATCTTCCGCTTCGTGCAGGCCGGCTCCGAGGTCTCGGCCCTCCTGGGACGGATGCCCTCGGCCGTGGGCTATCAGCCCAACCTGGCCACGGAGCTGGGGGAGCTCGAGGAGCGGATCACCTCGACCCAGAAGGGCTCGATCACCTCCGTGCAGGCCATCTACGTCCCGGCCGACGATTTCACCGACCCCGCCCCGGCGACGACCTTCTCCCACCTGGACGCCTCGACCAACCTCTCCCGGGCGCTGACCGAGATGGGCATCTACCCGGCCGTCGACCCCCTGTCCTCCTATTCGCGCATCCTCGACCCCCGGGTCATCGGCGAGGAGCACTACCGCGTCGCCCGCCGGGTCAAGGAAGTCCTGCAGCGCTACAAGGAGCTCCAGGACATCATCGCCATCCTGGGCATCGAGGAGCTGTCCGAGGAGGACAAGCTCGTCGTGGCCCGGGCGCGGAAGATCCAGCGCTTCCTCTCCCAGCCCTTCCACGTCGCCCAGGAGTTCACCGGGCGTCCGGGGCGGTACGTGACCGTTGAGGAGACGGTGCGCGGCTTCCGGGAGGTCGTGGAAGGGCTTCACGACGACAAGCCCGAGCAGGCCTTCTACATGACCGGCGGCATCGAGGACGTCCTCAAGCGGGCCGAGGAGCTGAAGTCCGAATGAGCGCCGGCGCCGGCCCGCGCCTCCGCCTGAGGGTGGTCACGCCTCGGAGCCCGGCCGTCGAGGCCGAGGCGATCGAGGTCAGCCTGCCCGGGACGGGGGGTGAGCTGGGCGTCCTGCCCGGACACCGGCCCCTGGTCGCGGCCCTGGGCCGGGGCCCCCTGCGCTACCGGACGGACGGCGGAGAGGAGAACCTGTTGGTGAGGGGCGGGTTCGCCGACATCCGGCCCGAGCGGGTCCTGGTCTTCACCGAGCTGGGCGACGGGGATTAGGCCTCCCGGAACGCGGAGAGGTTGATCGGTGTCGGCATCACGGATCCGGCGGGGGAAAAACGAAACGCTCGACGCTTTTTATCGCGGCCGGATCCGCCTCCTGCAGAGCAGAACGGGATACCGGTTCTCCGTGGACGCTCCGCTCCTGGCCGATTTCGTCCGCGTCCCGCGCGGCGGCACGGCGCTGGAGCTCGGCGCGGGATGCGGCGTCGTCTCCCTGCTCGTCGCCCTCCGGCCGGTCCGCAGCCTGACCGCCCTGGAAGTCCAGCCCCGTCTGGCGCGGCTCGCGGCCCGCAACGCGAGGCTCAACGGGATGGAAAAAAAGGTCCATGTCGTCCGGGGCGACCTCCGGACGTTCGCCGTCCGCCGGAAGTTCGACGTCGTTTTCTCCAACCCGCCCTACATCGAGCGGGGAAGCGGCTTCCCCAGCCCGGTCGGGGAAAAAAACATTGCGAAACACGAGATAAAATGCGATATCATAGACGTCATGAATGCCGCCGCCCGCTTCCTGAAGAAGAACGGGCGGGCCTTTTTCATCTTCCCCGTCCGGCGCCGGGCGGCTTTCCTCCGCGCCACGCGCCTCGGCGGCCTCCGGGTGCGGAGAGAGCGTTTCGTCCTCCCCCGGCGGGGGGCTCCGGCCCATCTCTTCCTGGCGGAATGTGGGCGCGGGCCGGGACGGGGCCGCCTCGAAACGCCGCTCGCCCTGCTCGAGGCGGACGGCTCCCCGGCCGCGGAAGCGGAGCGGGTCTTCTCCGGAGCGCGCCGTGGCTAAACTCTTGAGGGGCGT